>JAUJMI010000130.1:3227-8830 GCA_030446945.1 Longimicrobium sp.
GTGGACACAGTTGTTCCGGGTGCGCTCTTTGGATACCTTTGGGTGCCGCGTCCACCGACACCCCCGGAGATCGATGCTCCACCGGCCCCTCCTCCGCGCCGAGCCCGTGCGCCCCGCCCGTGCGGGGAGCACGGTGGAAAACGCGTGCACCGTGTCGGCGCTCGTGAAGAGCAGCGACAAGGTGTTGCGCGAAGCCGCGGGCACGCTCTGGGTGCGCGGCGAGATCTCGGGGTGGAAGCGGTACGCCAGCGGACACTGCTACTTCACCCTCAAGGACGACCGGGCGGAGATCCAGTGCGTCCTCTTCGCCGACGCGGCGCGGGCCCTTCCCGCGCTGCCGGAGAACGGGATGGAGGTGTGCGTCTTTGGGCAGGTGGGGATCTACGCGAAGAAGGGGCAGTTCCAGTTCACCGTGCAGCGCCTGGCGACCACGGGGATGGAGGGGCTCTGGCAGCTGGCGTACGACCGGCTGGTGCGCACGCTGCGCCAGGAGGGGCTGCTGGACGAAGCCCGCAAGCGCCCCATCCCCGCGGTGCCGGACCGCATCGGCATCGTGACCTCGGCGCAGAGCGCGGCGCTGCACGACATGCACCGCGCGCTGCGCCGCAAGGCGTGGTGGGTCACGGCGTACGTGTCGCACTGCTCCGTCGAAGGCGCGGGCGCGGCGCCGGAGATCGCGGCCGCGCTGCGCCGCTTCGGCGACGGACCGGGGCAGACGCCGGTGGACGTGGTGATCGTGGCGCGCGGCGGCGGGAGCAAGGAGTCGCTCTGGGCCTATAACCTGGAGGAGGTTGCGCGCGCCATCGCCGCCTGCCCCTTTCCGGTGATCTCGGCCGTGGGGCACGAGACCGACCACACCATCGCGGACCTGGTGGCCGACGTGCGCGCTGCCACCCCAACCGCCGGGGCCGAGCGCGCCGTGCCGGAGGGGCGCGACATCACGGCCGCGCTGGACGACTTCCCGCGCGCCGCCTCCGTCCCGGTGCGCCGCCTCCTGGGCTCGCACGCCCAGGCGGTCGCCCACACCGAGGGCGAGGTGCGCCGCGCCGGCCTGCGCCGCGTGCAGCTCCTCCGCACCCGCATCGACGGCGCCGAGGCGTACCTGGAAGCCCGCTCGCCGCGCCGAGTCCTGCAGCAGAGCGCCGAGCGGGTGGAGTGGCTGGAGAGCGATCTGCGCGCCTTGCTGACGCGCCGCGTCGACGCCCTCCACCAGACCGTGGACGCGTCCGCCGAGGCCCTGGAAGCCCGCCATCCCCGCGGCGCCGTCCAGCGCGCCGCCGAGGCCGCGGACCGTCTGGACGCCGAGCTGAGCGCCGGCCTGCTGCGCCGCATGGACGCCTTCGGCCGCGACCTGGCCGCCGCCGCGGAGGCGCTGGAAGCCCGCAGCCCGCTCAAGGTCCTGGCGCGCGGCTACTCGCTCCTGAGCGACGAGGCCACCGGCCGCGTGATCCGCACCCCCGAAGATGCCGCCCCCGGCCAGCGCCTCCGCGCCCGTCTGGCGCGCGGCGAGCTGATCGTAAAAGTCGAGTAAGAGGAGCATCCGTGTCCGAGATCGAGGAGTTCACCCTGACCCCGCCCGCCGACGAGCCCCCGCGCCTGGGGAGCGTCCTGCGGCGCCTGGAGCTGATCCGCCGCGAGATGGACCGCGACGACCTGGAGCTCGAGGATCACATGCGCCTGTATCGCGAAGGGTGCGAGCTGGTGATGGCCGCCCGCGGCATCCTTCAGCACGCCGCCGCGGAGATCGAGGTGCTGATGGGCGATGGCCCGCCCCCCTCCGAAGCGTAGCTCTCCCAACAGCAGAAGCCCGGCAGCCGCACTTCGGCCGCCGGGCTTCTTCGTAGCTCCGTCATCCCATTGCCTCACGCGGAGACGCGGAGAACTGCAACTGCATGGCTCACACGGAGCCACAGAGACACAGAGGAAGAACAGCGAAATGGTTTTCTCTGTGGACTGCAGTTCCCTCAGGGCCCTCGGTGTGATGCTTTTGCCTGTTGTTTTCTCCGCGTCTCCGCGTGAGGCCCCATTCTACCCCAGGATCGCCAGCCGCCGCCCCGCCTCTTCCGTGCGCACCACCTCCGGCCACACCGGCCCCTCGTGGATGATGTGGCAGCCGAAGCTGCACGCGTAGTCCACCATCGTCCGCCAGCGGCTCTCGGGCGGCTCCGACGCGCGCACCGTCTTGGCCAGGCGCGCGGGGCCGTTGTGCGGGCACCGCTCCGGAACGCGGAGGACGTCGTCCGCGCCCAGCTCCAGCGGCGGCGCGTCTTTGGGGAAGGACAGGGTGCTTTCCATGGTCGTCGCTCGGGTGGTGAGGCCCTTTCGCCATGCCAACGGTTAGGCGGGAAAGGGACGATATAGCCGCGCTTCAGGGCGGCTGCGTGTGTCGGGAGAGCTCGGGCAATGCCCCGCGATCTTGTGTCGCGGGCACCCTCGCATCCGTGGGAACGACTAACGGGGGGCGCGGCTCGCTCCGCACGCGCCTCATTCAGCGCGAAAACCGCTTTCCGGCCTCCTGAAAGACCTCCGTCACGCCGGTGCCTTGCGGCACGTCGGCATGCATACGTTACACGGGGCCGACGCGCAAGCGCCACCCTCGTTCCCTGGCAAACGCGCCGCCGCGGTGATTTTTCTACGCCCCGCGTCCCCAAAGACACGCGGGTCCTACTCCCCCGGCACCACCGCGCGGAACAGCCGGCGCCGGAAGCGCTGCATGTCCACGTCGGGCTGCTTGGGAATGTAGGTGCGGTTGCTGAGGAGCACCACCCAGCTGCGCCCGCTGGGCTCGATCCAGAGCGAGGTGCCGGTCGCTCCGGTGTGGCCGAAGGCGTACACGTCCTTGCACTCCGCGTGGTCGGGCACCACGCCTTCGCGGCAGTAGACCTCCCACCCCAGCGCCCGCGTCCCGGCCCCCGGCTGCGGCAGGACGAACTCGCGGACGGTGCGCTTCTGGAAGATGCGCACGTTTCCCAGCCGCCCCTCGTTCGCGATCATCGCGGCGAAGCGCGCAAGGTCGTGCGCCGTGCTGAAGGCCCCCGCGTTCCCCGCCACCCCGCCCAGCCGCCGCGCCACCTCATCGTACGATCCGCCCGCGTAGGGTCCCTCCATCGTCTCCAGGTGCAGCGTGGGCGCACAGCGGGCGCAAGGCGTGCGTACCCCCATCCGGGTGGAGGCCATCCCCAGCGGCCCCCACACGCGGCGCTTGAGGTAGGCCGGCAGGGGCTCGTCCGCGGCGCGCTGGGCCACGATCCACAGAATGACGAAGCCGATGTCCGAGTACAACACGTGCTCGCCGGGCTTGAGCGCCAGCGGCCGCGTGATGAGGTAGCGCCGCACGTCGCCCGGCACCTCGCTGGCGATGTCGCTGGCCCCGGCGCGCACCCCGCCCGTGTGCGTCAGGAGCATGCGCACGGTGACGCTGTCCTTGTTCCCGCCGGAGAACTGCGGCACCCAGCGGCGCACGGGGTCGTCCAGCGTGAGCCGCCCGTCCTCCACCAGCGCCATCACCGCCGCCGTCGTGGCGACCACCTTGGTGAGCGACGCCAGGTCGAAGAGGGTGGAGTCCGCGCTCACGGCGGGTGCGTCCTCGTCCCACGTCGTCTTTCCGAACGCCTCCACCCGCTGGATCAGCGCGCGGTTCCCCACGGCCAGCGCCGCGCCGGGAAACCACTCGCGTTCCACGCGGTTCTTGACCATCTGCGCCGCCAGCGCGAGCGCGGAGTCGGGGACGGGTGTGGGGCTGGGCGTGAGCGCGCGCTCCACGATCCCGGGCGGCTCCTCCCGAACCTCCCGCACCTCCCGCGGCCCGCCCACGTCCCTGCACCCCGCGGCCAGCGCGGAGAGGATCAGGACGGCGATGCAGGGGAGGTTTCGTATCATGGGCTCGGCTCGGGCGCTGGATCTCGCGACAGCCACCCGCGTTGCAGAGTCCGCGCCGCCGTCCGCGCCTCGCGTGAGGAGCTGCCGTTCAGGACTCCCCCGTCGCGAGCCTGGTCCGTGTGCTGGCCGTCGCGCTGCCCCTCACGCGGCGAGGTAGGCGAGCCCCAGCAGCGTCACGGCGCGTGTCCACCCCACGATCCAGTGAATCGCACTGGTATACATCAGCGTCCTCCTGTGCAGGAAATGCGTATTGCGCCCGTCTCGGGAACAATGCGCGCTCCGGTAACCCCTGGCATGGGGAAACTGACCCATCCGCACCGTCGAACTGCCGTGTCTCGACATTGGCTATACGGCTAGCTAACCATCATAACCACGGATCGACCCACGGGGGATCGCGTATGATCGTGAACGTCCATGCCGCGAAGATCAACCTGTCCCGGCTGATCGAGCGGCATGCCGGGGAGGAAGTGGTGATCGCGAGGAACTCGGAACCCGTAGTCAACTGGTGCCCGGGGCAGCACGAATCCGAAGCGCATGTTCGGCTCGATCGAACGAAGAGATCTTCGACCGATACGGAATCGCGCGGCTATGGGACCGCAGCGGCGGTTGAGATCGCCGGCTGGAGCAGGCGTTGACGCGCCCACGCAGGGGCGTAGCTTCCTGGCCCAACCGGGCACCCCGCCCGTTCACAGCCAGGGATGACGATGACGCACTATAACACGGTGGTGAGGGTGGTGGACGGAGGCTCCGGCCGCCCCATCGCCGGCCTGCGGGTTTCCCTCTTCGACCGCGACCGCTTCTCGCAGGACGACCGGCTCGGCGACGGCACCACCGACGCCGGCGGCGAGGCCCGCTTCGAGTACACCACGGCGGAGTTCGCCGACCTGGAGGACCGCATGAGCGGCTCGCTCCCGGACCTGTACTGCGTGATCCATGCGCCGGACGGCGGCGAGATCTTTTCCAACAAGGACGAAGCGCTCGACAACACCCCCCGCCGCCGCATCGACGTGGCGCTCCCGCCCGAGCTGGTGGCTCGGCACGGCCTGGCGTGACCCTGAAACAGATCTCGCGGGCGCTCGATTTATCGCGCCCGCCCTCTCCCCTCCTCGAACGCCGCCTACCGCGCCGCACCTCGCAGGGGCCTCCCCGCGTGGCTGTGCGTGCTTGCCCTCCGCTGCAGGGGGCGCCACACGTGGACGGTGCAATGCGCGCACAAAGGAACGGGGGCGGCATCGTGCCGCCCCCGCTCTTTTCGTGGATCGGTGCGCCGCGCTCAGGCGAAGGCGGCGACCATCTTGGGGTTGGGTCCGTACTCGTTGTCGCCGGCCTGGCTGTCCTGGAACATGAAGACCAGGAACGCGATGGCCCCGATCACCGGGATGAATGTGATCAGGAGCCACCACCCGCTCTTGCCGGTGTCGTGAAGACGGCGCACCGTCACGGCCAGGCCGGGGATGATCGCCGCCAGCCCGTAGATGCCCCCCAGGATGAAAATCGTTCCCAACGCCATGTCCACCAGGAACAGCGCCATGGAGACGATGGTGTTGAACAGGAAGAACATCCAGTACTCGCTGCGGCGCGCGCGGCCGCTGAAGGTAGCGAAGTTCTTCCATACGTGGAGGTAGTAGCTCATGGGACTTCTCCTGGGGGGGTGTTGGCGAGCCGGGATGTGGCGTAGCGGAGCCGCGGGGGGATTCTCTGGTCGCGGCGAGTCGATTATATGT
>JAUJMI010000131.1 GCA_030446945.1 Longimicrobium sp.
AGGATGTCGTCCTCGGTGTACTCGCCCAGCAGGAACGCCGTGGTGCCGTACGCCGTCAGCAGCGCCGTCATCTCGTAGACGATGCGCCTGCGGTCGGCCATGGAGGGCGCCAGGTCGTGCACCGCCTTGAACGAGTCGATGACGATCACCTTGGGCGTCAGCGTGCGGATGGCGTCCTGCAGCACCGGGATGATGGCGCTGGCGCCGTCGCGGGCCAGCTGAGGCCCCACGTCCTCATAGATCACCTGCGTCCCCAGCTTCGCCTCGTCGAAGAAGCGGAAGCCCTGGAGGTAGCGCACCACCTTGGCCAGTGGTTCGCTGAGGGTGGTGAGATAGAGGATGGGGCGCTCGTCGTCCGCGTTGTGGAAGATGAGCTGCTCGGCGAAGATCGTCTTACCCGAGCCCGGGTGCCCCATGATGATGTTGATGGAGTTGGACGGGAACCCGCCCCCCAGGATGTGGTCCGCCTCGGGGTTGCCGGCGCTCATTCGCTCGCCCGCCTCTTCGGCGGCTTCCCTGGAAGCCGCCCGGCGGTCCCCGATCACTGCTAGGCCCATTGTTCCTCCCTTGCTCCGGTTGGCTGCGCCGCGATCAGCTCCCGCACCTTGGTCAGGAACGCCGATTCCACGAACGGCTTGCGCAGGAACGCGCTGGCCCCCGCCTCCTCCGCGCGCGCCGCGGCGGCGAGGATGCTGAACACCATCACGGGGATCTCGCGGGTGAGAGGGTCTTCTTTGAGGCGGCGGCAGAGCGCCAGCCCGTCGAGCCTGGGGATCAGGATCTCGGTGACGAGCAGCGACGGCCGCTCCGCGCGGGCGCGTTCGAGCGCGGACTCGCCGTCGTCCACGAACTCCAGCGCGAAGCCGGCTCTTTCCAGGAAGTGACGTTGAAGCTCCCGCACGCTGGGATCGCGCTCGGCGATCAGGAGTACGCATCGTTCAGGATGCTGACCCTGCATCCTACCTCCTTGGGGAGGAGACCCCGGAATGGCCGGGGTGAGAATCTCGGTGGGCGGATCGGCGCCGGGCGCAAGGATGCAACATGCGGTCCGCACCCCCGGAGAACGGTCCATGCATGGGCGGATGGCCTTCGCCGCACGAACCGGGTCCACTGGAGGGGGGGAGCTTGGCCGCACCGTCGTCTTTCACGGAAGCGCTGCGGGACGTCCTGGAGCTGCTGCGCGAGGGGGCGCCGACGCACGCGCGCCTGAACGGCGCCGCCTTTCGCATCGACCAGCTCGGCCGGCAGCTCCACGGCCTGGAGCTGGCGCGCGACCGCGAAGTCGCCCACGCCCTCACCGCCGCCGTGCGCGTGCTCGGCGAGTCCCACGAGCTCGCCGAGGATGCGCGCGCGGGCGCCGTCTCCGAGGCCCTCCGCCACCTGCGCGCGGCGCTCGCGCACGCCGAGGAGGGCGGTATTTCGCCGGACCCCTGAACGGCATCAAACGGAGGCCACAGAAGGAACTGCAAGCCACGGAGGAAACTTTTCGCTGTTCTCCCTGTGGCTCTGTGTGAGCCGCATACGAATCTTTCGCAGCCCGCACGCGCCCGGGTCCAGTCGTCCCTTCCGCGGGTCGGCCGAGAGCTCGGTTTGGAGGGCGCGTAGCTCCTTCTCCAGATTCATCTTGATGATCCGCCGCGTGAGCTCGGTCGATTCCACCAAGACGTACTTCATCAACCTTCACGGCTATGTACTACCCCGTAGGGCGATCGTACGGCGCGGATCAGTACTGGTAGCCCGCCACCTCCTCGGGGGAGAGCTCCACGCCCAACCCTTCCGCGATGCGGTTCACGAAGTTGAAGTACGACGTCACGAGGTTGACGGCCAGGATGTCTTCGTCCACAAGGCCCTCGGCGCGCATGGCGTGGATGTGCTCCTCGCGTACGGAGGACGGGTCGCGGGTGAGCACGGAGGCGTACTCGGCCATCGCGCGCATGCGCCCCGGCAGCTCCAGGGAGCGCAAGTCGGCGGCGGCCCGGCGCACCCGCTCCTCGTCCTTCCAGTACGCCTGAAGCGCGGCGCTGTGGTGCGCCACGCAGTAGCGGCACTGGTTGGCTGCCGATACCGCCACCCGATCAGCTCCCTCTCCTCGCGCGTGACGCCGGATCGGCCGAACATCACGGCCATGTAGAGGTCCAGGTGCGCCGCCATCGCCGTGGGGTGGAGGCTCTGCGCCTGCATGATGTTGGACAGCTTGCCGCGCGTCCCGCGGATCGCGGCGTACGCCTCGCGCAGCTCCGGGCCGGCATCCTCCGGCTCCACGGTACGAATCCAGGCCATCGCTCCCTCCTCCCTGCATGCCGGGTCAGTCGCCCACCTGCTCGGCGGTGCTCTCCTTGGGGCGCAGCGTGCGGTCCTCATTGAGGCCGAGGTGCTGCTGCACGGCGGGAGAGGAGCCCTCGCGCGGCATGCCGATGCGCATGCGCACGTCGCGCCAGGCGAGCTTGGCGTCGGCCCAGCGGTGGCCCGGCGGCTCGTACCCGAAGGCGCGCCACCGGCCTGGCGGCACCTTTCCCTTCGCGGCCACGTGCGCGGCGAAAGCGTCGGTCCAGTCGTCGAACCCGCGCACGAAATCCATGTCGCGGATCATGTCCTCCGCCTGGTCTTCGCTGTAGGGGAGGCCCTCGCCGGTGAGCGAGTAGCGCCAGAGGGTGTCGGGCACCTCGATGCCGCTGTACCGGCACTGCCACACCAGCGGCGCATAGGCGTCGCGCTCGTTGGCGAACGGCTCCGCCGCCGGGTCGAACCACGCCTTGTGGCGCAGCTTCTTCGGCCGCCCATCCTCGCCCATCTCGTTGGCGCCGGCGTCGCCGTAGCAGAAGAAGGCCGCGGTGCGCCCCTCCAGGTGGTTCTGGCTCAGCTCGTGCCACCCGGGGGCGTGCTCCAGCGCCATCGCCTTCTCCGGGTCCTTGTGGTCGATGAGCTCCTCCCGCGGGTTGCCGCCGCTCATGCAGACCAGCCGGTCGAACATCAGCTTCAGGTTGCTGGACGGGGCGTACCAGTTGACCGGGCCGATGATCGCCCACGCGTCCGCCAGGTCCAGGCGGGCGTACATGTCCAGGTCCCACATCAGGTCCGGCTCGGCCTTGTCATCCTTTTGATAGCAGTTGCACGGCCAAACGCACAGCGCCATCGCGGTGGACGCGCAGGCGTTGCAGCTCTGGATGCGCGCGCGGGCGTAGACGTTCCCCAGGTCCTCCACGTCGATCTCCCACTCGGGGGGAAGCCGGTCCGCCATGCGCATCATGAGCGTGCGCGACTTGGAGTCGACGCCGGGGCAGTTGTACTGCCGCCGGTCCGACCCGGAGATCACCAGCACCCGGAACGGGCGCTCCTCGGGGGGAAGGCGGCCGTTGTCGTCGTTGGGCTTCATCGCTGCGGCTCCGGAGGGACACGAGTGAGATCGGCGGGAAGCGCCGGCTCCAGGCCGTACCAGCGGGCCAGAACCGCCGGCGCGACGCCCAGGTGGTAGAACAGCACGAGGGCGGCGTTGAGCAGCTGCTGCCGCGCGATCCCGCGTCGCAGGAAGCGGCGCGCGGAGGTGGTGACGCGCTCCCGCAGAAGCAGCACCGTGCCTTCACGGCGCAGGCGCCTGAGGAAGTCCACGTCCTCCATCAGCGGCAGCTCCGCGAACCCGCCCATGCGCTCGAAGACGGCGCGCCGCACAAAGATCCCCTGGTCGCCGTAGTGGAAGAGGCGCGGCTTGAAGCGCGTGAAGAACGCGTACAGCCGCAGCAGCCCGCGCTCCATGTCGAAGCGCAGGGTAAAGGTGCCGCCGACCGCCCCCGGGTCGTCCATCGCGCCGCGCAGCGCGGCCAGCGCGGCGGCCGGGAGCCGGCAGTCCGCGTGCAGGAAGAGCAGGACCTCGCCGTCGCCGCGGCGGGCGCCGGCGTTCATCTGCGCCGCGCGGCCCCGGGGCGCGGCGACCACGGCGGCGTACGGACGGGCCAGCGCGGGGGTGGCGTCGCTGCTTCCACCGTCCACCACCACGATCTCGTGCGGCCCTTGCTGCGACGCGATGCTCCGCAGACAGTCCGCGATCCGCTCCGCCTCGTTCAGCGCCGGAACGATGACCGAGACGAGCAGCGGCGTGGCGGCGGGCTCATGGCCGGCTCGCCCCCGAAATCGCCGCACGCCCGCCCGGCAAGTGACGGGCGGCCCGGAAGCGCGCCCGGCTCGTTCGGCGTCTGCCATGCTCGTCTCCTCGTGCAGGACCCAGATTGCGGGTGTAGCCCGCGAGCACCGGCACCCCGCGCGCGCCGGAGCGGCCGCGCAACGCCTGCACGGCCGCTGGTGGAGCATGTCCCCGCCGGTCCGCCGCCGGGGCGGATGCTACATGATGGGACGGTCCGAGTCGTTCCCGCTCGGCGGCGGGGTGAACATGAGCCCGGAGGTGTAGGGCGTCATCTGCCCCGCCTTCATCATCTTGATCTGCTCGCCGTACATTCGCCGCGCATCCTCGGGCGTGCGGCGGCCGGTCGCGATCTCGTGGGCCAGGTTGATGGCCAGGAAGTTGGCTCCCTCCTTGTCGCACCGCGCGGACATCTCGCCGTTGGTGCGCTCCACCACCACGCTGCCGTCGTACATCGCCAGCTCGTCATAACGGTCGAGCGGGGCGCGGTAGTCCACGAACTGCTGCATCACGTCGGGGTGCGGCATGGGGAAGTCGTGCTGCACCGCCTCGCGGTAGACGATGGTGCGCTTCCAGGGACCGGTGCGATTCCAGATCATCATGTCGGGCGTCATCGACGCGGGCGGGCCGTATTTGGCCATCATCGCGCTCGCGGCCTCGCGGGCCGCCGGGTGCCACGCGGCCATTGACCGCTCCACCGAGGCCCCGTCCATCCGCATCGCGCCCGGCGACATCCCGCCCTCCATCGCCGCGCCGGGAGCGCACGCGCCCGCCAGCAGCACGAGCAGCCCCAGGGTTCCTGCTTTCGCCGTGGTTCGGCATCGTTCGTGGCTCATGTTCGTTCCTCCGGTAACACGTTGGACCAGCACCCACCTGCGAGTACCGGCCGAGCATGCAAGCCACAAGCCAGACTGTTGCATCGCAGCGTGTTACAGATGCGCCGGGGGTCGGAAATCTGTAGCATCCTGATTCGCAGCAGGCACGCGAATCGCACGGACATTTCCGATTCTGCACGCTTTCCTCTCCTCAAGGGGCCCCGTGTTCAATCGGCGCGACGACATCGCAGAGATCCTGAGGCAGCGCGTCGTGGCGGGGCTACACCTGGGCGTGCTGCGGCCGGGCTCCCGTCTGCAGAGCGTGCGCACGCTGGCGCCCGAGTTCGGTGCCGACCCGCGCGTGGTCCTCGCCGGTTACCGTCGGCTGGAGGAGGAGGGGCTGGTGGAGCTGCGGCCGCGCTCCGGCATCTTCGTGGCGGAGAACGCGGTCAGCACGGGGGAGATGCTCCCGCGAATGGCGGAGTGGGTGGCGGAGGTGCTGGTGCAGGCACTCGCGCGCGGGGTGCCGGCGATCGAGTTTCCCGAGCGCGTGCGACGCTGCCTGCAGACGGTGCGCCTGCGGGCGGTTTGCATCGAGTGCAACGACGATCAGATGGCCAGCCTGTGCGGCGAGCTGGCGCGCGACTACGGGCTGGAGACCAGCCCCATGGACATCGCGCAGCTGCGCTCCGCCACCGTGCCAGACGCGGTGCGCGACGCGGACCTGCTGGTCACCACGGCGTACCACGCGGCGGAAGTACAGCATGCCGCGGAGCTCCATGGAAAGTCCTGGGTCGCGGTGGCGCTGCGCCCGGAGCTGTTGGCCGAGGTGTCGCGTCTGCTGGACCAGGGGCCGCTGTACTTCGTGGTCAAGGACCCGCGCTTCGCCGAAAAGCTCCCGGGGATGTTCGCGTCCACCCCCGGAGCGGAGAACCTGCGCATCCTGGTGGTGGGGCGCGACGACCCGTCGAGCATCCCGGCGGGGGCGCCGGCGTACGTGATGTCGGCGGCACGGGAGCAGCTCGGACACCTGCCGCTGCTGGCGCGCGTGGTACCGGCGCCGCGGGTGTTCTCGCCCGAGTCCGCACGGGCGCTCCTCGGCTTCATTCTGAAGGCGAACATCGCGGCGATCACGGCCGCTGAAAACCAGGTCTGAGTTGCCGCGGCGGAGGTCAGCCGTGGCTGCCGGGTCCAGGAAGCGGATGATGCGCTCGCGGACGACGGGGCAGCGCGCGTTCTCAAGACGCCCCGATGCGACGAGAACCTATCGCAATCGTGCGTCGGGGACCGGCGGCTGGATTTAGCGGCGCGTGGACGGGGCAGTCCGGCTGGAGCTTCCGTGCGCGTCGGAAAAGAGACGGGGAGGATGATCCTCCCTCGCCCCTGGCCGCAGTTCCGTCCCGAGACCCCTTCTGCTTTTCTCTCCGTTGCTCTCTGTGGCTCCGTGTGAGTCCATGTGTTCTCTTTTCTCTATTGCGTCTCCGCGCCGCTGCGTGAGCCCAGCCGTTCACACCCCCGGATTCGCGCGTGCGGCCCGCCGTGAACGGACAAGGTATCTCTCATATCCGCACGACGATCTTCCCCGTGCTCGCCCGCGACTCCATCAGCCGGTGTGCCTCCGGCATCTCGTCGAAGGAGAACGTCGCCCCCACCACCGGCCGGATCCCGTGTGCCGCCACGAACGTCATCAGCTCCCCCCAGACCCGCGCCAGCCGCGGAGAGTCGTCCAGTAGGTAGCCGATGTGCGTGGCCATCAAGCCGTGCGATGCCGGGGCGAGGGAGCGGAGGTCCGCCCTGGGCAGATCACGCCAGGTGCGCAGCCACGAAAGTGGGTTCCATCGCTGCAGCGCCAGGCTCGCGAAGCCGGCGACGACCACCCGCCCGAACGGGGCCAGGACCGGCCAGACCGCGCGGAACACCTCGCCCCCGACCACCTCCAGCACCACGTCGAATCCGCCCGGCCTGGCGGCCTCCCGCAGACGCGCTTCGAAGCCGGAGCCGCGGTAGTTCACCGCCTCCTCCGCGCCGAGCGCGCGGATCGTCTCCAGCTTCTCGTCGCTCCCGGCCATGCCCACCGTCGCACAGCCGAAGCGGGCCGCGATCTGCACGGCTGCCGTCCCCACTCCTCCAGCGGCTGCGGTGACGAGGACGCGGTCGGCGGGGCGGAGACGCGCCATCTCCATCAGCGCCACCCACGCCGTGAGGTAGTTCACCGCGATCGCGGCGTTCTCGTCGGCCGAGAAACCGGCGATCGCGGGGAGCGCCTGCCGCTCCGGCACCACGATCTTCTCCGCGTACGCCCCGTACTGCGCGCCCACGATCACCCGCTCGCCGGCCGCGCGTCCTTCCACGCCCGGGCCGAGCGCGTCGATGGTACCCGTCGCCTCCATCCCGGGGGTGTACGGCATCGCCGGGGCCCAGCCGTACAGCCCTTTGCGGGAGAGGACCTCGGCGTAGTTCACTCCGATGCACTGCACGCGCACCCGCACCTCGCCTGCGCCCGGCTCGGGCTCCCGGACGTCGCGCACGCGCAGCACCTCGGGGCCGCCGTGCCGGTTTAGGACGATCGCCCTCATGCGCCTCCGTCGCGAGCGGAGGTCAGCGCGGCCAGGCTGGCCCGCACCCCGTCTGCTGGTACGTGTCGCTGATGTTGAGGAGCTTCCAGCGTCCGTCGCGGCGGGCCAGGTGGAAGGCGTCGAAGCCGCAGTGCGTGACGGCGGTGTCGCGGCGGACCTGGTACTCGGCCCAGACGGAGGCCAGGTCGCCGCTCACGTGGACCACCGGGTTGCGGATCGGCTCGTCGATCCCTGGCTGGCCCGGCTGCGTGACCGCCCGGATGAACTGCGCGCCCGTCATCACCACCACGCGAGTTCCACCCTCGCGTGTGGGGCGGATCAGCGTGAGGCGCGTGAGCGAGTCCACGTGCATGTTCAGCGCCGTGGTGTCCCTGGTCCGCAGTGCGTCCATGAAGCTCTGGATGGACGCGAGCACCGCGGCGCCGTCCTGCTCTGTCGTCTCACGCGCGCCAGCCGTCGCGACCGCAGTAGCCGGCGCGGGTGAGGGGGTGGGTGACGTCTGCGGCTGGCAGGCGGCGAGCAGCGGGAGCAGCAGGAGAACCAGGTGCCGGTTGCGCATGTGCGTGGATGTGCGGGAGGGAACGGATCCGCCTCCTCGGCGGACGGCAGGCACCGACCAAGCTACGAGGCTACGCCGCGTGCCACCAATGGCGTGGCTCGATCGTGCGGGGCGAGATCGTTTATTGCCGCGGCGCATAGCAGGGAAACCGGGATGGGCGCTGTCCCCCGCGGCTAATCGCTGATGCCGCAGTCGGCCCGGCGTCGCGCAAGTGATTCGCTTGCAGCACTCTACGCCGTGAGATGATTGTGGCTGCGGCGCGAACACGCCCCCGCCCGCTGGGCATCGTTGCCGGCAGCCTCCCACGAGGGCGGTGCTCCGATGCGAAGCTTCCGGTATCTCCTCACCTTCTCCCTGGGCGCCTTTGCGATGCTGGCGACGGTGCTCGCCGTCGACCGCGCCGCTCCCGGCGTGCTGGACCGCGTGCAGGTCGCCCTCGGGCCGGAGGAGTCTCCGCCGGTCGGCGCCGCGCCCTCCGCGGAGCCCGGCGCCGCGAAGTCCGCCGCGGCCCCGCCGGCCGCCCGGCTGCCTTCCGGTGGCGTGGAGCTGCCGGTGATGGTGGCGCCTACGGCGGTGGGGCGCTGGGGCTCCTGATCGCCGTGCAGGGCGTCGCGGCGGCGAAGCTGGTGGATACCTACGAACAGGGACGGC
>JAUJMI010000132.1 GCA_030446945.1 Longimicrobium sp.
GGGCCGGAGTCCTCCGGCAAGACGACGCTCTGCCTCCACCTGATCGCCAACGTGCAGGCCGGGGGGCGGCGTGGCCGCGTTCGTGGACGCGGAGCACGCGCTGGACATCGAGTACGCCCGCAAGCTGGGCGTGGACGTCGACAACCTCCTCGTGTCGCAGCCCGACAACGGCTAGCAGGCGCTGGAGATCACGGAGACGCTCATCCGCAGCGGCGCCGTTGACCTGGTGGTGGTGGACTCCGTGGCCGCCCTGGTGCCGCGCGCCGAGATCGAGGGTGAGATGGGCGACAGCCACGTGGGGCTGCACGCGCGCCTCATGAGCCACGCGCTGCGTTACCGGCGCCATCAACCGCAGCCAGACCACGCTCGTCTTCACCAACCAGATCCGCGAGAAGATCGGCGTGATGTTCGGCTCACCCGAGTCCCACCACGGGCGGGCGCGCGCTGAAGTTCTACGCCTCGCTGCGGCTGGACGTGCGCCGCATCGGCACCATCAAGGACCGCGAGGTCGCCGTCGGCAACAAGACGCAGGTCAAGGTGGTGAAGAACAAGGTGGCGCCGCCCTTCAAGCAGGTGGTGTTCGACATCATGTGGGGCACCGGCATCGACCGCTCCGGGGCCATCGTGGACCTGGGGGTGGAGCACGACGTGATCTCCAAGTCCGGCTCCTGGTTCAACTACGGCGACCTGCGCCTGGGCCAGGGCCGCGAGAACGTCAAGGCATTCCTCCAGGAAAACGTCCCCCTCGCCACCGAGATCGAGGACAAGGTCAAGGTCAAGGCGGGGTTCGGTGTGCTGGAGGCGGCGGGCGAGGCGGCGTAGGCGAGGGCCGCCTCCCCGGCTCGTCACCTCGCGGCCCCTCCCCCAATAACTACCTGGGGGAGGGGCGTACGCATGCATCACCTCGTGGAGCCACAGATCCCGTAGGGGCGCGATTCATCGCGCCCGTGCCTCTCTCCACTCCGCCGCCCGCCGCGAACACCGCAACCGCGTAAGGGGCAGACCTGCGTGTCTGCCCTCCCTAGCCACTGCCTGGATCCCTGCTTGACGCACAAAACCCGCAGGGGCCGCCAGGCGTGGCTACCCGCTGCGTGAGCATGCACCGATGCCGGCATTCCAGAGCGCGCCACACGAAGCCGCCTGTATCAGCGGTCTTCCCGTGGTCTCAGCCGGGGTCTTCAGCCCCCGGTGCTCAATCCGCGGGCAGTTGCGCGCGAATGGCGGCGATGAGGCGGGGGGCCTGGAAGGGCTTGGCGATGAAGTCGGCGAAGCCGGCGGCGCGGGCGCGGTCCGGGTCCAGGTCGCCGGCGGTGCAGGCGATCACCGGGATGTCCGCCGTCACCGGATCGCCGCGCAGTGTGGCGAGGGCTTCCCAGCCGTCCATGCGCGGGAGGTGCAGGTCCATCAGCACCACGTCCGGGTGGTGCTTCTGCGCCATCTCCACCCCTTCCACCCCGTCGTCGGCCTCCAGCACGCCGAAGCCGACCAGTTGCAGCGACCTCAGGACCGCGTGGCGGACGGAGGGGTGGTCCTCCACGTACAGGATCGTGGGAGAGGCCATCAGCGGAGCCCGGAAAGGGGACGCACCACGGCTCGCAACAGTTGCGTCACACGCACTATCCGCGCAAGGAATTCATCGCTACTGCGTCTGCACGATCTCGTCGGTGATGCGGTACGCGCCGTCCAGCCAGGCGATGATCTCGCGCGCGCCCGGGTGATCCTCGGCGCCGTAGCGCTCACGCAGGGCCGTTTCCTTGTCCTCCAGCCGGTCCAGCCCCACGTTCTGCAGCACCAGCACGTCCTCCCACACCCGCGTGCCGAGCGATGCGCCCAGCACGGCCATGGCGGCGGTGCGGAACGCTTCGCCGTACGCGTACGCGTCGCCCAGGCGGTAGCACTCGGGAAGGGTGAGCGCCGGGATCAGCGACAGGGTGGGCTGTAGCGCGGGGTTGATGCCGTGCGCCGCCACGTGCCCGCGCAGGTTGGCCGGCCGACCGGTGAAGCCGCGCAGGTGAAGGTACTGCGACATGCGCGGGCCGTCGTTGACGGGATAGTTGTCCCACAGGAACGGCTTGCGGCACAGTTGCCCCGTCACGCGCTCCAGGTGGCCGGGGGTGATTTCGCGCGAGCACACCTCCTCGCCAGTCCAGAACACCTCGATCGACGAGTCGAGCGCGGCGCCGAGCTGCTCCACGTATCCATCCGGCCGGCGGCCGAAGGCGCGGTCCAGCACCGGGTCGTCGGAGTAGTAGCTGGGGCAGATGAGGAGGCGGTCCGCACTCGTGCGCTCCGCGGCCCAGTGCACGATCTCCACCTGGCGAGCGGCGAGATCGGGGGTGTCGCCGCGCATGTCGTCGAAGAGGATCGCCAGGTCCTGCACCCCCAGATCGTCGAAGAGGGCGAGCTTGCGGGCGAGGGCCTCGTGCGCGGTGGAGTCGAAGTCGTTGAAGATCTCGTACGGGCTCAGCCCCACCCCGAAGCGCACCCCCGCCCGCCGGCACGCGTCCGCGAGCGATGCCAGACCTCGGGCGCTCTCCTCTGGATACTCCTCCTGCCAGCGGCGGCGCAGAAAGGTGTCCGCCTTTGGCGCGTACATGAAGAAGCGGTAGCCGTGCGGCGCCAGGAACTCCACCGTCGCCGCGCGCTCCTCCCACGTCCAGGGCTTTCCGTAAAACCCTTCGATGATCCCGAGCTCCGGTTCCATGCGTTTCTCCGTGGTGGGGACAGGCTGCGTTGCTCCCCCTCCGGCACAGCGAGTGCCGCGGCATCGCGATTGGCTCACGCGGAGACGCGGAGCGCGGAGAAAAACAGAAGAAAAATGCCTCACCGAGAGGCCACAGAGGGAACTGCAAGCACAGAGAACCCCTTTTGCTGTTCTTTCTCTGTGCCTCTGTGTCACTGTGTGGGCCCGCTGTTGCTGTTCCTCCGCGCCTCCGCGTGAGGCCTGCTGTAAAAAGAAGCGCCGCACCGATGCCGGCGCGGCGCTTCGACGTTGCGCGGGAGCTGCCTCAGGTGCGGGCCAGCGCCGGAGCTGGGCGCGGCGCGCGGAGCACGGGGCTACGCGGGGCCCGGTTGCGCATCGCGTAGCGCGCCGCCGCCCGCGGGAGCTTCCAGCTGTCGATGCGCTCGTACCGGCCGCTCTCCTGGCGCTCGAAGAAAAAGGTCTCGCCCGCGTGCACCCGCAGCACCAGCAGGTACTCGTCGCGGCGCGCGCGGACCGCCGCCAAACCGAGGCCGGCGAGCGTGGCAACCGCGGCAATGATTAAACCGAAGGTCAGCATGAGTGCCTCCGTGCAAGCTGTGTCTTTCGGCCGCGAGGGTGCGGCTCTCACGCCTGGAAAAGCGAGGTTCATGCCGCCCGGGGGAGGGATGCGGCACGGGCCGGACGATCGCCTCGTCCGGCCCGTATCTCGTGGATTTGCAGGGGGTTTCAGCGCCCGTCGTAGCCCCGCCCGCGCGAGATGCCGCCGCGGTACCCCGGCCCCATCTGTCCACGCCAGGGGACGCCGCGGCCCACGTCCTCGTGACGGGGGCTGCTGTAGCCGGGGCGGAACTCATCGCCCGCCATCCCGCCGTAGCGGCCGAAGACCATTCCGCCCGCCGCGCCGCCGCCGCGCTGCTCCGGCGCGTTGAAGCCGTACTGCCCGCGGAAGCGCCCGCCCCCGCCGCTCCCCTGGAAGCGGCCGGTGTAGGTGGCGTCGTAGCCGCCGCCCAGGCCGCCGTACATCCCCCACGTCTCGCCGTTGCTGCCGTAGGCATCGCGACCGTAGCGGCCGCGCTGGAGCGCCTCGCCGTCGGGGTAGGCGTTCGTGCGGTAGTCGCGCCCGTAGCCGCGGAAGCCCCGGTCGTAGCCGCCCATCCCGTAGTCCCGTCCGTATCGCGCCATCCATCCCTCCTTCGCGTGGGCCCGGCGCTCGTACGCGGCCCCCGCCGCGCCCTGCGCCGGCATGCCGGGAGCGCCCACCGGGGCAAACTCCGCACCGCCCGCGACCCACGCGCGCACGCTCGTCCACTTTGTCCTTTAACGTGGCGGCAACCGGCTCTCGGGGTGCGCACCAATGCGCCAGAATAAGGAGACGGCACCGGACCTACCCGGTGCCCGCTTCGTCCGCCCCCTCGATTCAGGAGATCGCCGCATGCGCTTCGCCCGCTCCTTCCTCGCCCTCGCCGCCCTCTGCGCCGCCGCCGCCTGCGCCGATGGAGCGTCCCGCATTACCGCGCCCTCCGCCCCGTCGCACGACGGTGGCGCCTGGATCGGCAGCGGCAACGTGACCACGTCCGACACTACGGCGATCGGCGGAGGGTGGATCGGGTCCGGCAACGTGACCGGGGACGGCGGCGCCGGGACCGCCACGGAGTCGACCGACACCACCAGCACCAGGATCGGCGGAGGGTGGATCGGGTCGGGCAACTAAGTACAGTAGAGCTGACCGATGTAGGCGCGGATGGGACTTTCAGGAGCTCCATCCCGCCGCGCCCGCATCGCCCCCACCAGAGCGTCCCCCGTGCTCGCCGCCCGCTCGGATAAGAAGCTATTCCGTTTCGGCGAGTCGGCGGAAAACCCCGGTGCAATCTCCTCCTCCATCATCTTGATCTGAACCGCGTCGTGAATGGCTTCGGCGCGCAGGATGAACTCGCTTTCCTGTCGCCTGTGCGCAATCCGCAACGCATCCAGTGCAACCATGGACGCGCGATCCCAGTAGCCCAGCGACTCCGCCGCGAGCGCCAGGTGGATCATCGCCACCGCATGTCCTTCTTCGCTGGGCAGCTGGCGCAAATTAACGAGCGTCTCGGCCCAGGCGGATTCAAAGATCTTGACCCAGCCCGCGCCCGCCGCCGCCCGGGTGAGGTTTGAGAAGAGGAGGAGCCGTGCTCGCGGCTCCCAGAGGTGTTCCACCAGTCCGAGAAGCACCTCCGCCGCCTCCGCAAAACGTCCGGGTCGCTCCATCCAGAACCAGGCGACATCGTGCGCCAGCGCGTACACCTGGCCGTGCCCGGGCCCGTACGCCGCGAGCGCGTCCGACACGTAGTTCATCGCAGCCTCTTCGTCCTCTGCGTCGAAGCTCATTCCGGCTAAGTCGTACAGCGCGTCGCCCTCCAGGGTGCGGAGGTCGTGGCGGCGGGCGATGCGCAGGCAGAAGCCGTGGAAGCGGCGGGCCAGGGGGAGGTTGCCGCGCTGGCGGTACAGGTTGCCGAGCCCCGACGCGCAGAGCGCCGCAACCTCCCACTGCCCGGCGGCGCGCGACTTCCTGTGCGCCCATTTGAGCCAGGGCTCGGCCAGGTCGTACAGCGCCAGCTTCCGTGCGAGCCGCCCGACGTGGTAGCCGAGGTGCGGCCGCTCCGGGTCCATCTCCTCGGCGAGCGCAAAAAAGGACAGAGCCGTGCGGCAGGCGCCCATCCCCTCGGCCCAGAGCCCCAGGTGGGCGCACCCCAGCACCAGGCCGTCGCGCGTGTCGTCGTCGGGGCGCGTCTCGCGGAGGAGGCGGGTCATTCCGCGCAGGGTGGTGCGCAGCTCGGGGACGGCGTCGAGGAGCTCGCCGCTCTCGCCCATCAGCAGGATCCCGGGCAGCTCGTCGCGGGCGTCGATGCGGCCGCGCACGTTGCGCAGCATCTGCCAGAGTGCGACCCCGGCATCGCCGTTCCCCGCCGCCTCCATCTCGTCCAGCACGAAGAGATAGGGGATGCGGACCGTGCCGTTGAGTGCTTCGGGGGATGGGCGCGGGGGGTGTTCCATGGGGTCGGCTATGCGGTGTAAGGGTTGGCCCAGAATGAGTCCACAAACGCGAAAGGTAAAGGGGACGAAGTGGCCGCGCCAGAACCGCGATGCCTCGCGAACCCGGACACTCCGGACAGGCGTGGCGGTCTGGATGCTGTGCGGTAGCGGGTGAACCCCTTGCAACAACGGCGGGAAGCCTGCCTTCGCAGGCTGTGTGGCCGGGTTGGTGCGGAGCGGTGGGGAGTGTGTGGGGGCAGGGGTGGCGGTGCCGAGGGCGGCGGCCGAGGCGGGGGAGAGGGTGGGCGCGATGAATCGCGCCCCTACGAGATCCGCGCGTAATGCACGGATGCATGCGTGCGCCCCTCCCCCTCAGTCCCCCGCCTGCTCCAGCAGCCGCGCCTCGCGCGTCTCCACGGCGCGCTCGGCTTCCTGGCCCGCGGCGAGGCCCAGGTTGCGCAGCACCTCCAGAATCACCCGCGCGCGCAGGTCCGCCTCGTTCGCCTGGTCTGTGAAGCGGTCGGCCGATACGTCGCCGCCGCGGGCGCGGAGGCGGTCGGCCATCCTGCGCGAGAGGACGGCGCGCTCCTTGAGCGCCATCATCGCCGTCCACAGGGCGGACTCCACGGCGTCGCCCTGGTGCGCCAGCAGCGACTCCACGCCGTAGGCATGCCCCACCCGGCAGCGGTAGCGCACCACCTCCGCCTCCTGGATCTCGAAGAGCGAGCCGTGGCACCCCGGGCAGCTGTAGCCGGAGGGAGTGCCGGGCCGGTCGTCGTCCTCCAGCGCGTCGAAGTCCATCTCCGCGATGTCGGCCTCTTTGTCCAGTCGGTTCGGCACGGGAGGCTCCGTACCGGGAGGGGGGCTGGTCGCGAGCTCCACCACGGTGGCGGAGATCCGGTCCAGCGGCACGACGTGGTCGGCG
The DNA here is from genome assembly GCA_030446945.1 of Longimicrobium sp. Lineage (GTDB taxonomy): Bacteria > Gemmatimonadota > Gemmatimonadetes > Longimicrobiales > Longimicrobiaceae > Longimicrobium. The sequence goes on from JAUJMI010000132.1 coordinate 6,639, forward strand.
CCCACCACCGTCAGCGCGCTCCCCGGCATCCCGCGGTGCAGAGCCTCATCCGGGTCCTGCACCACGGCGGCGCCTCCACGCGCGCGCACCGCGCCCAGCCCGACCGTGCCGTCGTCCAGGTTGCCGGTGATGACCACGGCTGCCACGCGGCGGCCGTAGGCGCCCGCGGCGCTGCGGAAGAGGGTGTCCACCGCCGGGCCGTGCCCGTTCTCGCGCGGCCCGCGGGTCAGCCGGATGCGCCCTCCCCCAGCAGGAGGTGGTGGTCCGGCGGGGCCACGTAGATGGTGCCGTGCTCGATGGGGCCGCCGTCGGACGGGTGCACGGCGGTGAGCGCGCCGGCCCGGGTCAGGATGTGGGGGAGCACGCTGGTGCTGTACGGGGGAAAGTGGACCACCTCGAAGATCGCCGCCGGCAGCTCCGCGGGTAGCCCCGCCACGATCTGCGTCATCCCCTCCACCGCCCCCGCCGACTCGCCCATCACGATGATGTCCCGTCCAGTCACTGAATCGCTCCCGAGAGCTTGCCCATCGGCACCCATCCACGCGCGGCGGGCGGCAATTCCCGTGCACGGACGTTTACAGTTGCTTGACACGGAGGGGCGCGCGGGCGACTGTTACTTCCTGTCCACATCCGCCACGCTGGAGCAGATCGCCGGCCGCATCGTACAGGCCGTCACCCAGAGCGCATGAGCCAGCCCGCAGACCCCCGCTTCGAACAGCTCCTGGAGTTCCTCCGCGACAACCGCGGCTTCGACTTCACCGGCTACAAGCGATCCACCCTGGCGCGCCGCGTGGAGAAGCGGATGGCGGAGGTGGAGGTGAACGGCTTCGCCGCGTACCAGGCCTTCCTGGAAGCGCATCCGAGGGAGTTCACGGCTCTCTTCAACACCATCCTCATCAACGTCACCGGCTTCTGGCGCGACCCGGACGCATGGTCGTCGCTGATGAACGAGCACCTCGCGCCCGTCGTTGGCGAAACGGGCGCGGACTCGCCGGTACGCGTGTGGAGCGCGGGATGCGCCTCCGGCGAGGAGACGTACACGCTGGCGATGATGTTCTCCGAGGTGCTGGGGCCGGAGGGCTTCCGCGAGCGGGTGAAGATCTACGCCACCGACGTGGACGAGGAGGCGCTGGCGCACGCACGCTCCGCGACCTACGGCGAGCGGGCGATGGAGTCGCTGCCGCCGGAGCTGCGCGAGAAGTACTTCGAGCCCGCGCCCGGGGGGACGTACGCCTTCCGCGCGGACTTGCGGCGCCAGGTGATCTTTGGGCGGCACGACCTGGTGCGCGACGCCCCCATCAGCCACCTGGACCTGCTGGTCTCGCGCAACGCGCTGATGTACTTCAACGCGGAGACGCAGGGGCGCATCCTCACGCGCTTCCACTTCGGGCTCAAGGACGGCGGCACCCTCTTCCTGGGGAAGGCGGAGATGATGAGGTCGCACGGAGACCTCTTCGCCCCCGTGGACCTCAAATCGCGCATCTTTCGCAAGGTGACGCGCGCCGCCCGCCGCGACCGGCTGCTGACGCTGGGCCGGCCCGCGCGCGCCGAGGGGCACGAAAGGCTGGTGCACCAGCTCCGCGTCCGCGACGCCGCGCTGGACGTGCAGCCCAACGCGCAGCTGGTGGTGGACCGCAACGGAACCCTGGTGTCGGCCAGCGCGCAGGCGCGCGCCGTCTTCGGCCTGGTGCCGGCGGACCTGGGTCGCTCGCTGCACGACCTGACGGTGTCGTACCGACCCGTAGACCTGCGCTCCCGCATCGAGCAGGTGTACGGCGACCCGCGCGTCCTGCACCTCCCCGGTGTGGAGCACCGGCTCCCGGACGGGGCCCTGCGCACCTTCGACGTGATGTTCTCGCCGCTGGTGGACCGCGACGAAGCCGTCGTGGGGGTGAGCGTCTGCTTCGTGGACGTATCGCAGGTGCAGCAGGTGCGCGCTCAGCTCATGGAGACCAACCAGGAGCTGGAAACGGCGTTCGAGGAGCTGCAGAGCACCAACGAGGAGCTGGAGACGACCAACGAGGAGCTGCAGAGCACCAACG
>JAUJMI010000513.1 GCA_030446945.1 Longimicrobium sp.
CGGGCGTGCTCCAGGTGGTCCACCGAGGTGCGTTCCCGATCGGGCATGGGGTTGGCGGGCGTGGGTGAAAGTGTTTGGCGGGCGGCTACTCGGGCGCCTGCACGACGTGCGCGAACTCGGAGTGGCGCTCGGCGTATTCGCGGGCGAAGGAGCAGTACGGCACCACCTTGTGCCCCCGATCGCGCGCCTGCTCCAGCGCGGCGCGCACCAGGCTCCCGCCGATCCCCTGCCCCTCCATCTCGGGCGGCACGCCGGTGTGCAGGAGGAAGAGCTTCCCCTCGCGCCGGTCGTAGGTGAGCACGGCGACCCCTTCCGACGTCGTCGCCTCGAACTGCCCCTCCGCCTCGTTGTCCACCACTTCGCCGCCCCCTGTTTGCGTCATCCTCTCCTCCTTGCGTGGGCTGCCGTCGCGAGTGAGCTCGCGGCAACAACAGCACAAAAGTCCGCCTTTGCGGACTCGCGCCGTGAATTTCTGTCGTAGGGGCGTGATTCATCCCGCCCGCCCTCTCCCGCCGTGCCGTGCACAGATCCCGTAGGGGCAGACCTGCGTGTCTCCCCGCCGCCCCGTCATGCGCAGACCCCTGCCGTCTCAACCTGAACCACGCGCAGCCTGCGCGCAACGCACTCACGCACTCTCCCGCCTCCGCCGCCACTCCTTGCACAGATCCCGCGCGGACTCCTCCCAGCCGGGGAAGCGGAAATCGAAACCCGCCTCCAGCAGCCGTCCGGGAACCACGCGCCGGCTCTTGAGGATCAGCTCCGTCTCGGTGCGCAGGAAGACGGCGCCGATCTCCAGCATCCAGCGCGCGGCGGGGAGGCCGACGCGCGTGCCCCACGCCTCGCGCAGCACGCGCATGAAGTCGTCGTTGGGGAGCGGCCCGGGGGCGGCCAGGTTCACCGCCCCGGCGAAGTCGTCGCGCTCGATCAGCCAGCGGACGGCCCGCGTGAAGTCCTCGTGGTGGATCCAGGATACGAACTGGCGCCCGCGCCCCGAGCGCCCCCCCAGCCCGCGCCGCACGAGCCCAAGGAGCACGTCGAAGACGCCGCCCGCGTCCGGGCTCATCACCATCGCGGAGCGGAGCGCGACCTTGCGGGTGTGCGGCACGGGCGCCTCCTCGAACGCGCCCTCCCACGCCCGCGCCACCTCGATGCTGAAGCGCCAGGTGTCCGGCGCCCCCGGCTCGCCGCCGCCGATGATGCCGGTGGCCTCGTCGTTGGGCGCGTCGAAGCGGTGGGCGTAGAGGGTGGCCGTACTCGATTGCAGCCAGACGCGTGGCGGCCGCGCGCACCCGGCGATGGCCTCGCCCAGCACGCGCGTCGAGGCCACGCGCGAATCCAGGATCTCGCGGCGGTTGGCGGCGTTGTAGCGGCAGTTGACGTTGCGGCCCGCAAGGTTGATCACCACGTCCGCGCCATCCAGCTCCGCCGCCCACGGGCCGAGCGTCTTCGCGTCCCACGTCGCCGAGCGCCACGGCCCGGCCGCGGCGGATCGCCCCAGCACCACCAGCTCGTGCCCGTCGCCCCCAAAGGCGCGCGCGAGCAGCGTTCCCACCTGTCCGGACCCGCCGGGGAGGACGATCTTCAATTCGCCTTTTGTGCACGTGGCCGCGAGCCGAACCCATCCGCAACGAGTATAGCGGGCGAGCCGAACGCGCGGCCAGCCCGCAAGGCGAATCTGGGGGGAGGAGGGCTGCTCTACTTCTCCTGCGCGCGCCCTCCTCCACCTGCGGCGGTGAGATCAGGGGCAGGGCTCGGACAAGACTCGGATCTTGCACGCGCCGCCGTAGAAGAGCCGCGCCCCCTCTTCGGTCGGCACCCCGAACGCGCGCACGGGGCCGAAGAATGCGCGCAGGGCGTCCGCGTCGCAGCTCTCGATGTTGCTTGGGAGGACACGCGGGGCGTAGAAGCGGACCGCCAGCGCTCGCCGTCGGGCGGCTGCACCACGAGCAGCGCGCGGAGGTGGTGGGCGAGCGCCTGCAACGAGGAGGACTGGCAAGCGCGCGGCGGTCCGTAGGCGGCGGAGCGCTTCTCCGCGGCGGAAGGGCATCAGTGATTGTGCGATTCCTGGGAATTATGATCCCCCTCGCGGGGAGATCCGTACAGCATTACCATGAAGGAGGACTCTCCTCGTCGCGTGCCGAGTCCCCGTCCATCCCCCTTCACCCGCGCATCCCGATGCTCCCTGCTGCCCGAGTCGGCGACATGCACACGTGCCCGATCTCCGACGGCCCCAAGCCGCACGTCGGCGGACCCATCCTCCCCGCCGGCGTGCCGACGGTGTTCCTGGCCGGGATGCCCGCGGCCACCGTGGGGACGATGTGCACCTGCGCCGG
>JAUJMI010000133.1:0-5079 GCA_030446945.1 Longimicrobium sp.
TCTCGGAAGGCGGGGGCGCTGAGCGTTGCGGGTTAACGCTGGGTGATCCAGAGGAGCTGCCCCCAAGCGAGTCGCGCCCCTGCGCCCGCGTGAGCTCGCTGGTAGTGGCTTGTAAACGACATGGTTGGGTGTGTTGCTAATAAGCTACACGTCACGCGAGCGCGCCGCCCCCAGGCTCACGGCTCCGGGGGCGGCGCCGCTTCTTCCAGAGTCGCGGCGGGAGCGGTGGTGTTGGCTTCGGCCGGCGAGGTCATGGCCGCGGCGGTAGTGTCTGGCGAGGTAGGCGTCGGGGTCTGGCTCGCCGGCAGGGCGGTCGAGGGCTCGGCGGGCGCGCTCTCGACCTCGCCGTTTCCGGTGGTCTGCGGCTCCCTCCTGGGATCCGAGCTGCACGCGGCGACGACGAAAAGGGAGGCGAGCAGGGCGGCGGGCTTCATCATGGCATCCCTCGGGTGCGGGGGCATTCTGGCAGCCAAGCGCTGAGCTGCGGTTCGCGTCAGTGCACGGGGAGCGGAGTTTTGCGGTCTGCCTCCATCCTCCACACGACCTCGCTGGCGGCATCCCGGCCCCGGCGGAGGACGAAGGATGCGGGGCGGTCCACCATCAGCGCGGGGCGGCCGCGGGCGTCCTGCGCGAGCGCCTCGGGGCCCGGGTGCAGGAAGAGCCCCGTCGCGTCGATGGTGTCGCGGGCGGCGGCCTCGGCCAGGTCGCCCACCTCCACGATGCGCCCGCCGCGCCGCGCCAGCGGATCGGCGAAGTTGACCGTCACGTCGGCGCGGTAGGGCTCCAGCCCCGGCACCACCACGGTGGAGCCGCGCACCAGCAGGTCGTTGACGGGCCTGCCGTTCTCGGGCAGCTCCGCGTACCGCGCGGGGTCGGCGCCGGCGTACGCCCCGGTGGCGATGGCGTCGAGAGCGGTCAGGAGCGCCACGAAGTTCACCCTGCGCAGGTACTGCTTTTCGGGATCGTTGCGCCAGCCGCCGGACTCGATGAGCACCGTGCTCGTCCCCCAGCTCTGCATCAGGTCGCCGAAGGCGCGCGGGTTGAAGGTGTCGTCGTAGCGCGCGATGTGGCCGGCCACCAGCGGCTCGGCGGCCATGCGCACCACCGCGGCCACGCGCTTGGCCCGCGTGCGCACGGCGTTGTCCTGCCGCGACGGGCCGAACGGAGGCGCGAGCAGCGCGACCGCCGCCAGCCGGTCGCTGGCGCCCACGCGGGCGCGGACGTCCTGGTCGTGCAGGTTGAACCCGAAGTGGGGGCGGAAGCGCTGGTGCAGGGCGCGCAGGATGCGTCCTTCGGGGGTGGCGAGCGCCCGGGCGTCGCGGTTCACGTCGATCCCCATCGCGTTGCGCCGCTGGAAGCGCTCGGCGCCGTCCGGGTTCAGCATGGGGACGGCTTCGATGGTCAGCCGCTCGGCCAGCCGGCGAGCACGCGCATCGTCCGGCGCCTCGGCCAGGAATCGGAACAGGTCCGCGAGCGCCATGGTGGCGGTGGACTCGTTGCCGTGCATCTGCGACCAGAGCAGGACGCGCGTGGGGCCCGCGCCGTAGCGCACCCGGTAGACGGGGCGCCCCTCGGCCGAGCGCCCGGCCTCGCCGCGCTCCGGACCGCCCGCGGCGTCCACCAGCGGCCCCAGCGCGTCCCACAGCTCCTGGTGGGTGAACTCGCGCGTGCCGATCGCCGCCACGCGGTAACGCTCGTGCAGCCGCGTGAGCTCGCCCGTGTCCCCGCCCCCGCGGAACCCGTCGGTAACCGCCTGCCGCCGAGCGCATGCAAAGAGAGCCAGCGGCACGAGGCCGAGGGCGAGGGCGCGCGCGTACCCGGACGCGGCTCGGCGCACCGCCATCGAGAAGCTCATCGGAGAGCCGGGGTCAGCGGCGTGCGGCCGGGCGGGCCAGGTAGTCCACCGCCAGCTGCGTCATGGCGCGTACGCCCACGGGGAGCGCGCCCTCGTCCGCGAAGAAGAAGGGCGAGTGGTTCGGCGCCACCTTGGAGAGGTCCTGCCCCGCGGGGACCACGCCCAGGAAGACGAATAGCCCGGGCACCCGCGCCTGGAACTCCGAGAAGTCCTCCGCGCCCATGGTGGGCGGCACCAGCTGCACGCGCTCGGCGCCGCCGACGCGCTGCAGCGTGGGGACCATCCGCTCGGTGAGGGCCGGGTCGTTGAAGGTGAGCGGCGCCACGCCCTTGTCGATCACCACCTGCGCCGTGGCGCCGGCGCTCTGCGCGATCATCTCGGCCGTGCGGCGGATGCGGTCGTGCACGTCCGTCTGCATCTCCTTGTCGAGCGTGCGGATGGTGCCCACCATCACCACCGAGTCCGGGATGATGTTGCCGCGCACCCCGCCGTTGATGCTCCCGATGGTCACCACGATGGGCGCGGTGGTCAGGTTGGTCTGGCGGCTGGCGATGGTCTGCAGCCCCTGGACGATCTGCGCGCTGATGACGATGGGGTCCACGCCGCTCCACGGCACCGCGCCATGCGTCTGCCGGCCCCGCACGATGATGCGCAGGTTGTCCGCGGCGGCCATTGCGCCGCGGGGGCGGTACGAGATGGTGCCGACCGGCGCCGGGATGACGCCCACGTGCAGGCCGAAGATGGCGTCCGGCTTCGGGTTCTCCAGCACCCCCTCCTTCACCATCATCTTCGCGCCGCCCTCCTCACCCGCGGGCGGACCCTCCTCGGCGGGCTGGAAGATGAACTTCACCGTGCCCGGGAGCTGCGCGCGCATCCCGGCCAGCACCTCCGCGGCGCCCATCAGGATGGCGACGTGGTTGTCGTGCCCGCAGGCGTGCATCACCCCCACCTGCTGCCCGTTGTACTCCGTCTTCACCTTCGACGCGAAGGGGAGGTTCACCTGCTCGGTGACGGGGAGGGCGTCCATGTCCGCCCGGAGCGCCACCACGGGCCCCGCCCTGCCGCCCTTGAGCACGCCCACGACGCCGGTGTGCGCGACCCCGGTCTGCACCTCCATCCCCAGCCCCCGCAGGTGCTCGGCGACGAGCCGGGCGGTGCGCACCTCCCGATTCCCCAGCTCCGGGTTCTGGTGGATGTCGCGCCGCCACGCCACCACTTTGGGCGTGACCGCTTCCACGCGCCGCTGGATGTCGGAATCCGCCGGCCCCCCCTGCGCGATGGCGGGGAGCGGAGCCAGGCTGAGCGCGCCCAGCAGCCACACGGCGCGGGCGGGGGAACTCTGGAAACGGCGCATCGGAAAGCTCCTGGTCACGATCTGGGGGAGTGCTGAAGTGGGAAGAAGATAACCCGCGCAGCGGCGGACCGCATAGCCTTACAGGAATCTTGTGCATTCTGAACGGCTGGTCTCACGCAGAGGCGCAGAGATGCAGGAGAGAATAGAAAGTGAACCGATGATCTCACATTTCTCTCTTTTTTGATTCTCCTGCGGGCTTTGCACATCTTTCTGATGACTGGTATCAGCTTTCCCTGGCGGGCTCGGGGGCGTGCAGCACTTCGTAGTGCTTCGCTTCCGCGTCCGCCTCCAGCAGAAAGCGCCTCGCCTGCGGGTGGATCACGGCTCGCTCGGGATCCGGACCGGCGAACTCGCGCACCGCGTCCATGGACTCCCAGAGCGAGAGCACCAGGAACTCCGCGCGCTCCCCGCTGACTTGCCGGAGCACGTACGCTCCGCGGCTGGACGGAATGCTGCGCAGCTCCGGGAGGACCCGCGCGTGCAGATACTCCAGGTACGCTGCCGATTGCGAGAGCGCGGTCACGCCTCGCCAGCTGCGAACGATCATCGTTGTCGTCTCCTCTATGGACGGGCGGACGGCACGCATGATGAACAGGGAAGGCTTCGCATGCTTCCGGGCGGCCCCGGGGCCGCGCACATCTACGCAACGCCACCCAGCGGGCCGCCAATGAGCACGCAGGGGGAGCGGAGGAGCTTCAGCCTCCGGCACGCATGGATGCCGCGGCCGCACAGGCCGCCGTGTGCCCGAACTGCGGGACCCGCGGGCGCGGCCGGTTCTGTCCGGAGTGCCGTGCTCGCCGCGCTCGCGCTCGCGGCGCCGCGCCACGCTACCAGCGCGGCGCATCCGCCAGCAGCGACGCGAGCGCGGAGGCGGCGATGGGGCGGGAGAAGAAGTAGCCCTGCGCGTAGTCGAACCCCACTTCGCGCACGCGCCGCAGGTCCGCCTCGGTCTCCACCCCCTCGGCGATCATCTGGAGGTCGAGCGCGCGGATGAGGGTGACGATGGAGCGCAGGATCACCGGGTCGTCGCCGCCGCGCGCCACGAAGGAGCGGTCGATCTTGACCGCGTCCACCGGAAGCCGCTCCAGGTGGGCGAGCGACGAGTAGCCGGTGCCGAAGTCGTCCAGGTGGATCACCACGCCGAGCGCGCGCACCTCGCGGAGGGCCGCGATGGCCGTCTCCGGGTTGCGGACGATCTCGCCTTCGGTGATCTCCAGCGCCAGCCGCCGCGGGGGAGCGCGCAGCCGAGGAGCACCCGCTGCACCTCGGCCACCAGGCGGGGATCGCCCAGGTGCGCGGCGGAGACGTTGACGCTCACGCTGAGCTCCGCGTCCGCCGCCGCCACCTCGCACGCCCGTTCCAGCGCGAGCATGTCGAGGGTGAAGGAGAGCCCCACCTCCTCGGCGATGCGGACGAAGAGGTCCGCCGCGACCACCCCCAGCTCGGGATGCGTCCAGCGCGACAGGGCCTCCGCCCCGGCGATGACCCCGTCCGACAGGCGCACGATGGGCTGGAAGTGCACCTCCAGCCCGCCGGACGAGAGCGCCTCCGCCAGCCCGCTCTCCAGCGCGAGCCGCTCCTGCACGTGCGCGTGGAGCTCCGCGTCGAATAGGACCACGCCGCCGCGGCGCGCCTCCTTTGCGCGGTAGAGCGCCAGGTCCGCGCGGCGGATCAGCTCGTTGCCGCTCACCTCGCCCGCGATGGCGGTGCCGGTGCTGCCGCGCACCCGCACGCGTCTCCCCAACACCTCGATCCATCCCAGGCAGCCGTGGACCACCTCGCCCACCCGGTCCGAGAGTGACTCTTCGTCGTGGGCGGGAACGCTGAAGACGAACTCGTCGCCGCCGAAGCGGGCCACGAACGCCTCGGG
>JAUJMI010000133.1:5179-8649 GCA_030446945.1 Longimicrobium sp.
GGAACGGAGATGATCTCCACGATGCGCACGCCCCCGTCGCGGTGCATCAGCCGCAGCTCGACCACCTCCGGCGAGACGCGCTCGTCGAAGACACGCCGCATGCGGTCCATCACCCGCGGCCGGTCGCCGGGGTGCACGAACTCGAGGAGGGAGCGCCCGACCACTTCGCTCGGGCTGAACCCCACCGTCTCCGCCGCCGCGCGGTTCGCATAGACGAGCCCCTTCTCGCTGTAGAGGAAGATGGGCTCGGGCGACTGCTCGATCAGCGTGTGGCAGTCCTCCTCGGTCCAGCCGAACCCGCCCGCCCACGGATCGGGGAACTCGATCGACAGCTCGGGAAAGGCGTCCGCGAGGACCCCCCGCAGAGCTTCCCGCGTCCCTTCGTCCACCCCGATCAGGATCAGCCGCGGGTTCCTGTCCACCAATATCGCTCCGTTCGCAGGGTCGCCGTTCGCGAGCGGGTGACGCACGGAGCGCGCCCGCGAGCCGCTGTTCACGGGCGCGGCCGCCGCCGAAGCGCCTGGGCGATCGCCCGTTCCGCGAGCGGGGCCATCGCGCGGTAGCCCGCCTCGTTGGGGTGCACGCCGTCGCCGGATAGATCGGCGCGCAGCCCCTGCCGCTCGTCCGCCATCGCCGTGTGGAAGTCAAGGTACACCGCGCCGTGGCTCACCGCGTAGTCCCTGATCCACGCGTTCAGCGCGACGATCTTCGCGGCCGGCTCCAGCTCCGGCCTCCACCTGTAGCGGAACGCCGGCAGCACCGACGCGAGCACCACCCGGATGCCGTTCGCCTGCGCCAGCTCGGTCATCGACACCAGGTTGTCCTGGATCATCTCCAGCGTGGCCGGCCCCGTGTTCCCCGCAATGTCGTTGGTGCCCGCCAGGATGACGACGGCCCTGGGCTTCAAGGCGATCACGTCCTGGCGGAAGCGCACGAGCATCTGCGGCGTCGTCTGGCCGCTGATGCCGCGAGCGACGTACGGCTTCCCCGGGAACATGGCGGCGAAGTGCGGCGCCCACCCCTCCACGATGGAGTTGCCCATGAAGACGACCCGCTCCTCGCCCCGGCGCGGCGGCCCGAGCGCGGCGTTCTCCGCGCGGAATCGCTCCAGGTGCGCCCAGTCCGTGCGCAGCCGGTCCTGCGTCTGCGCTTCGGCGGCGGCGGCGGGCGCGAAGATGGCGCCTGCCACCGCCGCCGCTTGCGAGAGCGCCTTCACGAGTTTGCGGAGCAGCGTCCTCATCTGCCTCCCGGCTCGCGGCTCCGGAGCGAGTCGCCGAGAACGGAGCGCTGCACGGCATTCGCGACGGCGCTGCGCAGCGGGCCCAGCTTCGGGTTGTCGCGGGTGGGGTTGATGCGGTTCGTCAGCAGCACCACGAACACGCGGTTCACGGGGTCCATCCAGATGGAGGTGCCGGTGAAGCCCGTGTGGCCAAAGGAGCTCGGGGAGAAATGGCGGCCCGCGCTGGATCCGGGATACGGTGTGTCCCAGCCCAGCGCGCGGCTCGATCCGCTCGCCTGGCGACGCGTCCAGCGCGCGATCGTCTCGGGGCGCAGGATGCGCACGCCGCCGTACTCGCCGCCATTCAGCATCATCGTGGCGAAGACGGCCAGGTCGCGCGCGCTGGAGAAGAGCCCCGCGTGCCCCGCCACACCGCCCAGCGACCACGCGTTCTCGTCGTGCACCACGCCCCACACCTGCCCGCCGCGGAACGCCTGCACCTCCGTGGGCGCGACGCGCGGGCGGAGCGAGTCCGGCGGATTGAACCGCGTGTCGCGCATCCCCAGCGGCCCGAAGACGCGCTTGCGGAGGAACTCGTCGAGCGGCTCGCCCGTCACGCGCTCGATCACGAGCTGGAGCACGATCAGGTTCCAGTCGATGTACTCGGTGTGCGCGCCCGGCGGGTGCGCCAGCGGGCGGGCGTTGATGGCCTTCAGGTACTCCTCGCGCCCCTTCGCCTCGCGGTACAGCACGTGGTACGACCTCATCCCGCTGTTGTGGGCGAGGAGCATGCGCGGGGTGATCGACGCCTTGTCGGGCGCGTCGAAGCCGGGGAGGTAATGGGCGACCGCGCGGTCGAGCTCCAGCCGCCCTTCCTCCTCCAGGATCATCGCCGCCGTCGTGGTGGCGACCACCTTGGTGAGGGAGGCGAGGTCGTAAATCGTGCTGTCGGTGACGGCGGGCGCGCCCTGTGCCCAGTCCGTGCGCCCGTACCCCTTGCTCACGACGATCCGTCCGCTCCGCCCCACGGCGACGGCCGCCCCCGGTGAGGCTCGGTCCGCGATGGCCGCCTCCAGGATCGAATCGAGCGAGGGGATCAGCCGGTCGCTCATCCCGACGTCCGCCGGCGTCGCGAGCGCGGGTCGCGGGGCCGGACGCGGCACCACGGCGGGCGGCGGCGCCGCGGTGGGCTTCTCGCGCGTCGGCGCGGGCGACGGAGCGCAGGCGGCCAGCAGTGCGAGCGCCCAGAAGACGAATCGGTTCATAGCATCTCCATAGGAACGGCTGGCCTCACACAGAGACACGGAGCCACAGAGAGAAAAGCAAAAAGGGGTTCTCTGCGGCTTGCAGCTCCCTCCGTGTGCTCTCTGTGATGCTGTTCTCATCGTGTGCCTGCAATGGTGTCCGCCAGGTCGCGGCGGACGATGGGGCCGTTGATGCCGCGGATGATCGGGGGCAGGTCGCGTAGCTGGACGGGGGTGAGGCCGCTCCCCTCGAAGGCGTAGGTGGTGTAGGCCACCGAGTCGGCGCGGAAGAAGAAGTCCAGGATCGTGATCGTCTGCCGGGGCGGCGCCGAGCTGCCGAGCAGAGGGCGCGGTCCCTGCCCGAGCGCGCCGGCGTGCAGCAGCTCCAGCGCGCCGCGGCGGCCCGGGTAGTAGGCGTGGTGGTGGCCGCTGACGTAGGTGTGCACGCCGTGGCGCTCCAGGATGCGGCGCAGCGAGTCGGGCTCCTGGAGCACCTCGCCGGGACGGTTGCGCCCCTCGGCGACGGCGTAGAGCGGCAGATGGCCGAGCACCAGGCGATGGCGCGCGGTGCGGGAAGGCTCGGTGGCGAGCTGGTCACGTACCCACTGCATCATCGGAAGCTCGCCCACCGTGCCCGCGAACGACGCGTCCCACACCAGCACGAACACCTCGCCCTGGCGGAAGCTGTAGTACAGCGGGAAGTGCGTGCTGTCCACGAACGCCACGCCCGTGCGCCGCCCCTTCCAGTGCTCGACGGCGAAAGCGCGGTCGCGCCTGTGCGCCGGCTGCGCCGAGCCGTCGTGGTTGCCGATCGTGAAGCCGAACGGGATCCGCGCCTCCCGCAGCGGCCTGGCGACGGCGGCGTCGAAGGAGGCCCACATCGCGCGCACGGTGTCGTCCGGCAGCGAGGGCTTCTGCCCCGCGATCAGGTCGCCCGCCGCGAGCACCAGCTCCGGCCGCCAGACGTCGCGGATCATCCGCAAGGCCTGGTGCACCCGCGGCTCGTA
>JAUJMI010000134.1 GCA_030446945.1 Longimicrobium sp.
TCCTCGCCCAGCGCGCTCCACAGGTTGGAAAGGGGCTCCTTGGCGCCGCTGAAGTCGATCCCGCCGAAGTAGCGGAAGGGGTTCATCGCGTCCGCGTGGCGGCGGTGGTGGAAGGGGGTGCGCCGCGCTCGGCGACGCGCTGGAAAAAGGCTTCCACGCGGCGGCGGTAGCCGCGCAGGTGCCGCACGCCGTGGCCGGCGCCGCGGTAGCGGTAGTACTTCCATTGCGTGCTGTCGCGCCCCTGCGCGCGGAGCACCGCGTCCAGCCGGTCCGCGTGGGCGACGTGCACCTTGCGGTCGTCGCTGCCGTGGTGCGCCTGCACCGCCGGGAGCCGGTCCGCGAAGTAGACGGCGGAGCGGCGCAGCAGCTCCTGCCGCGCCCGCGCGACGGTCGTGCGCCCGTCGCGCAGGGCGAAGAGGACGCTGTCCGCCAGGTACCCCGCTCCGGGAAGGCGCGGCACGCTGGAGCCGACGGCGCGCTTCGCCAGCGTGCGCACCTGCGGGAGGAAGAAGTCGGTGGGCCCGTACAGGTCCGCCACCGCCTTCACCCGCCGGTCGCGCACCGCCATCAGCAGTGCCACGCCGCCGCCGCGGCTCCGCCCCACCACCGCCACGCGCCCGCTGTCCGCCTCCGGCACGTTCGCCAGGACGCTGGAGAGGAGCGCCATCGCGTCGTCCACATCGCGGTCCCACGGGCTGGGAAGCCCTTCTGATTTGTAGCGGCGGAACGGCGTGAGGCGGATCGGCTCCGAGCGGAAGGAGGGGATTACCTGCACCCAGCCGCGGGCCACGGGGCCGGAGTGGAAGAAGTAGTACCCCGTCGCGCCGCTCTCGCCACCGTGGGTGATGACGAGCACCGGCAGGCGCCGCCCCTGCGCCCCGTCGGGCACCCGGACCGCGCCGTAGTGCCGGATCCCGCCCACCGTGTGCGAGACCACCATCGTCCGGCCCGTGCGGCCGTCGCGCTTCGTGTAGTCAACGCGGTAGTCGTGCGCCCGGGTATCGCGCCCGGCCCAATCCGCCTCCACCGCCGCGATCTCCGCGGCCGTCGGCGGCGCAAAGAGCGCATCCAGCATCGGCCCCGACTGCGCCGGCGGCATCCCCTGCGCGCACCCGGCGAGCGACGCCAGCGCGGCGGCGGCGAGCAGGGCGCGGAAACGGTGTCTGCGGATCAAGTGCATGCTCCGGAGTGGATCGATCAGGTTCTCGACGGCCCTGTGCGGCTGCCACTCAGGAACGTATGAAGACTGCTGTAGCCGCACGAGGTTCGCGGCTCGCTACGGCGTAATCATCGAAGCACCAGGCCGCTTGCACCACACGAAGTCGGCACGGGGCGGGACAGATCATGTACCCGCGGTTTTGATGTACGGCACGTGCACGTCCGATAGCGTCGGAAAGTGCTTGCGGTTCAGCGTGACCAGACGCGCGCCATGTAGCTCCGCGGCGGCGGCGATCAAGGCGTCGGGCAAGCCGATGTGGTGGCTCTTGCCGAAGTCGCGCCGGTACAGCCCGCCCCTTTCGGCGCTTTCCCGATCCAGCGGAAGAACCTTGAAGGCGTCGAGGAAAGCGCTCAACGCCACGCGCTCCTTTCCCTCCCTGACCCCGGCGAACAATTCACCGACAGAGACGGCGGAAACCAGGAGCGTCTCCGCCGCTCCTTCCAGGAAGTTCACGGCCTGCGGAACGCCCTGCAGGTAGCCGATCAGGACGTCGGTATCAACGAGGAAACGCCCAGCCGTCATGCCGAAGCCCGGTCCATTTCGCCGCGAAGGGCGGTGAAGTCGGGGAGATCGTCGCGATCGCTCCAGAGGCCGCGTGCCTGCTGCATCTGAGAGCGGCGCTCCGGCTCACCCGACCCGTCGAGCATCGCGTCGATCGCCTCGCGGATCAGCTCGCTCTGGGATCGCCCGGTTCGGCGAGACAGCGCCTGGAGCGCGCACTGCTCCTCGGGTGTGAGATAAACCTGGGTGCGGACCACGAGATCTCTCCCGTCTTACGATGGTGCTCGGATCGGGTCGAGCAGGAACCCGCGACCTGGCGGTGCACGTCTCGGGCCTTCCAGACGCGAAGTGCAGAACCAGTGTCTCGGTACCTATCGCAGCTCCGGAGGGGACAGCAGCCGGCTTGCGAGCGCGTATTCGACGTCTGAAGCGAGCTCGCGGGCGTCGGTGCGGTCGCGGCGGCGGATGCGGAGCGAGACCTCGCCGGTGGCGGCGCGGGGGAAGCCTTCGAGGGCGCGCAGGTCGGCGGCGGCGATCTCCAGTCGCGGGCGCCACCAGAGGCCGGCCACCCGCACCGCGCGCAACCCGGGGAGCGGGATCAGCAGCTCGCGGACGTCGGACTCGACGGTGCCCTGCTCGAGCCGTCCGCTCCGATACCGCTGGAACTTCTCGATGGTGCGGAACTGGAGGCGCAGCGCCTGCTCGTCCAGCGATGCCACACCCACGACGGACGTCTCGACGACGTGCATCTCGCTGCCGCCCGCGAGCTGCTCGGTGCACGGCGCGAGGGTGAAGGGGACGGCGCTCATCGCGGCCTGGTCCCGCGGTACCACTCCACGACCTCGGGGCGGCGGTCGCGGTTCCAGTTGCCGGGCTCCGCCATCAGCGCCTCGATGGCGGCGATCTCGCGCGGCGCGCACTCGCTCACCCGCTCCACGCCCGTGGGCGTGATGAAGTAGTCGTCCTCGATCCGCACCCCGATGTCGCGGTAGCGGGCCGCTACGGGGGCGAGACGGGCGCGGAGAGCGCGGTTGGCGGGCGTGTCCGGGAGGTGGTTTAGCACGTCGCCGCGCACGTAGATCCCCGGCTCAAGGGTGAACGCGCTCCCCACCTGCAGCGCGTCGGAGTAGGCCTGCTCGGGGTCGTGCACGTCCAGCCCGATCCCGTGCCCCAGCCCGTGCATGTAGAAGAGGGTCCACTGCGCGCACCGCTGCGCTTGGCCGCGAGACGCGCAGTCGTACGTCGCGCCGGGCGCATCGATGAGCCCCAGCCGCGCGAGCCCCTCCGCCACCACGCGCGAGGCCGTCTCGGAGAGGGCGCCGAAGCTGGCGCCGGGGCGGGCCTGCGCCTCGGCGGCCTTCTGGGCGGCGAGGACGATCTCGTACACCGCGCGCTGCTCGGGCGAGAAGCGGCCGCTCACCGGCACCGAGCGCGCGACGTCCGCCGCGTAGCCGCGGTACGACGCGCCGATGTCCATCACCAGCATGTCGCCGGCGGCCATGAAGCGGTCCGCCTCGCGGTAGTGCAGGGTGGTGGCGTTGGGGCCGGAGCCCACGATGGTGCCGAACGACGGCCGCTCCGCCCCGTTGCGCCGGAAGGTCGCCTCGATCAGCGCCTGGATCTCGAACTCGTTCATCCCCGGCTCCACAGCGCGCATCGCCTCGCGCTGGGCCAGGAGGGTGATGTAGATGGAGCGGCGCAGGAGGTCCAGCTCCGCGGGCGATTTGGAGGCGCGGATCTCGAAGAGCTGGTCGTCGAACGGGTGCACGCGGGTGCCGGGATGGGCGCGCGCCAGCTCGGCCGCGAACTGCTGGTCTGGCCGCAGCCAGCGCGAGCGGCTCCCGTCCGAGCCCAGCGGCGACACCGTGTACAGCGTGGTGCCGCCCGCCAGCATCGAGTCGAGCGCCGTCCGCAGCGCCCCCGCCGGCCGCGCGGCAATGCCGGTGCGCTCGCGCGCCCCGTCCGCGCCCATGCGCACCCCCTCCCACACCTCACGCGCGGGGTCGCGCGGCAGCACGAAGAGGAGCTCGCGCGGGGCGGCGCCGCGCTTGTCGATCACCAGCGCGGCGCCCGGCTCCGTCACCCCGGTGAGATAGCGGAAGGAAGAGCTCTGCGCGAAGGGGAGGTAGTCCGCGACCGGCTCCTGCTCGCCGAGCACCAGCAGGACGCCGGGTCCCATCCGCGCCGCCAGCCGGGCGCGACGCGACGCGTACTCCTCGCGCGAGATGGGGGCGGGCGGCTGCGTGGCGGGAACCGTCCACTCCGCCGATTCGGTCCGCGCGGACGATTGCGCCGCGGCACCGCCGGCGAGGATCACGAGGAGCGGCGCGGCGGCCAGGGCGCGGGCGAGCATCGTGTGGATCATTCGAGAGGATGCGGGGGGGCGGATGCACCCCCGCCGGAAGCTCAGCGGACCTGCACCTGCTGCGTCATCGCGGTCTGCGTCTCCCACCCGGTGCCGGCGTAGGTGTGCACCACGCGCAGGGTGTAGCTCCCCGCCGGCACGCCGCGCAAGGTGGCGTCGTAGCCCAGCGTGCCGATGACCTGGATGCACACCTCGGCGTTGGAGCGCGCGCTGACGGTGAGGGTAAGGGTGCTCCCCTCGCGCGCCGCGGTGCCGCTGAGGGCGTAGCACGGGTTGGGGGTGGAGATCGTGCCGCGCACGGCGACCGTCCCGGTGCCGCCGGTGGCCCCGTCTGGCGCGTCGCCGGGCTCTCGCTGCTTCAGCTCGACCGTGATCGGCCCGGCCGGGGCGGGAGCCTGCGCGGGTGCCTGTCCGCCGGCGGGAGCGCCGCTGCCGTTTCCATTGTCGCCGGGTGTGTTCATCGAGCAGGCCAGGAGCGCGGGGACGAGGATCAGGGGAGCCAGCAGGCGTCGCATGGTTCGTCCGGGTTCGGGGCGACTTCGGCGGCAAAGATCCGCCGCAACGCCTCGGGCCGCAAGGATCGGGCTACGCGTCCACCCCGAGCTGCCACGCGAGGTCCTCCGGCGTCGTCACCGGCCGCTTGCAGGCGAAGCGCTCGCACACGTACGCCGTCGCCTTTCCGTCCAGCGCCGTGCGGCCATGCAGCAGCGGGATCAGCTCCGCCACCTCGTCGCCCTCCTCCGGGCGGCGCAGCGCGACGGCGGCGTTGGGCAGGTACGCGCGGCGCACCACGCGCAGGAGCGCGTCCGCGTCGTCGCCGGGGCGGCCGACGACCGCCACCTCCTGCGGAACGGCCAGGTAGCGGTCCAGCGCGGTCACCAGGTGGCTGAACGCGCCCGGGAAGCGCGCCAGCTGGTCCGCGAAGCTGGCCAGCACCCGCTCCGGCACGGAGCGGAAGCGCTCCTCTCCCGTAAGCTCGGCGAGGCGCAGGAGCGCGAGCGTCGCCGCGGAGTTGCCCGACGGGGTGGCGTTGTCGTACAGGTCACGGGGGCGCACGACCAGTGCCTCCGCGTCTCGCGCGGTGTCGAAGAAGATCCCCTGGTCATCCTCCCAGAAGCGCTCCAGCATCCCCTCGCCCAGGGCGCGCGCCTCGCGCAGCCAGCGCGGATCGAAGGTGGTTTCGTACAGCGACACCAGCGCGTCGGCGAGGAGGGCGTAGTCTTCCAAGAAGGCGCCGATCTTGGCGCGCCCGTCCTTGTAGGTGCGCAGCAGCACGCCCTCCGGCCGCAGTGCGCGCAGGAGGAAGTCCGCGCTGCGCTCCGCCGCCTCGCGGTAGTCGGCGCGGTCCAGCACCCGCGCCGCGTCGGAGAAGGCGTGGAGCATCATGGCGTTCCACGAGGTCAGCACCTTGTCGTCGCGCCCCGGCCATACGCGCTTCGCCCGCGCCGCGTACAGCTTCGGCCGCGCCCGCTCGACCGCCTCCGTCAGCTCCTGCACGCCGATCCCGGCATCGGCCGCCACCTCCACCGGGTCGCGCGGGGTGTGGAGGATGTTGTGCCCTTCGAAGTTCCCCGCCTCCGTCACGCCGAAGTAGCGCCGCACCAGGGCGCCGTCCTCCTCGCCCGCCACCGCGTCGATCTCGTCCGGCGTCCACACGTAAAACTTCCCCTCCTCCCCCTCGCTGTCCGCGTCGAACGCCGAGTAGAAGCCGCCCTCCGGCCCCGTCATCTCGCGGAGCACGAATCCGAGCGTTTCCTCCACCACCTGGCGGAGCTCGGGGTCGCCGGTGGCCTGGAAGGCGTGGACGTACGCCTGCGCCAGCAGGGCGTTGTCGTACAGCATCTTCTCGAAGTGCGGAACGAGCCACTGCGCGTCCACGCTGTAGCGCGCGAAGCCCCCTCCGATGTGGTCGTAGATCCCGCCCGCGTGCATGCGCCGCAGCGTATGTGCGGCCATCTGCAGCGCCTCCGGTCCACCGGTGCGCTTCCAGTGGCGGAGGAGCACCTCGATGGTCATGGGTTGTGGGAACTTGGGCGCGCCGCCGAAGCCGCCCCAGCGCGCGTCGAAGCGGCTGGCCAGGTGGTGCGCCGCGCGATCCAGCACCGACCCGCTGAGCGCGCCCGCCGCTCCCTTTGGCACCGTGTGCTGGAGCGACTGGCGGATCTCGGCGGCGCTGCGGTCCACCTCGCCGCGGCGCGTGCTCCACGCATCGGCCAGGGCGGTCAGCACCTGCGTGAACGAGGGCATCCCGTGGCGCGGCTCGGGCGGGTAGTAGGTGCCGCCGTAGAACGGTGCGCCGTCGGGCGTGAGGAACACCGTCATCGGCCACCCCCCGTGTCCCGTCATCCCCTGCACTGCCGCCATGTAGATGCTGTCGATGTCCGGCCGCTCCTCGCGGTCCACCTTGATGTTGACGAAGTGCTCGTTCATCAGGGCGGCCGTCTGGGGATCTTCGAACGACTCGTGCTCCATCACGTGGCACCAGTGGCACGCCGAGTACCCCACCGAGAGCAGGATCGGCCGGTCCTCGGCCCGCGCGCGCTCCAGCGCCTCGGGCCCCCAGGGATACCAGTCTACCGGGTTGTCCCTGTGCTGCAGGAGGTACGGGCTGGTTTCGTCAGCGAGGCGGTTGGGCATGGGGCCGGGAACGTTGCGGGGAATCGGATGCAGCCGGGTGGCGCGGCAAGGCGTGGGCCGGCGTCGCGCACATCATCACGCCGGACACGCTCACCTATGGAGCGAGACCGTGATCGACCTCAACGGCATCTATTCTCTCAGCGACTTTCAGCGGAAGACCCGCGAGCACATCGAGCGGCTCAAGCAAACCGGGAAGCCACCCGTGCTTACCGTGAAAAGCGGGGCTCGTCGCGTTCAAACGCGAGATCCGCCAGCTGCTGTACGATCAGTACCGGATTCTGTTCACGATCCGCGGCCGCACCGTGCGCGTGCTGCACGTCGGTCACGTGGCACGGAGGGAACTGGGCAGTTCCGGCGGAGAGTGAAAGGCGTCTAAACCGCCCCGCGTCCGGTCCGGACGCGGGGCGGTTTGTGTTCTGGAACCAGCTCGATGCCATACTTTCTACGGGTGGGCTCCGCGCTTCACCCCCGACGGCGGGGCTGCGCGGGCTGGGGCTCCACGAGTGTGACGAGGCCCGTGCGGAAGTTGAACATCCCGCCGGTGACGACCACCTTGCGTGCCCGCAGCCCGGTGGCGAGCACGGGCGAGGCCGCGCGCAGGATGTCCACCTGGTTCCTCACGTTCTCCACGACCACCGCGTCCAGGCCCCGGTCGTGCGCCTCTTCCACGGCGGGGCGGATGTAGGGGTAAAGGCTCCCGATCTGCCCCGGCACCGCCGCGCCCTCCATGGTGGCCTTCACCGCGCCGCAGGCACTGTGGCCCAGCACCATCACCAGCTTCGCTCCAAGGACCTCCGTCGCGTACTCCAGGCTCCCAATGATCTCGGAGGTGGCGATGTTGCCCGCCACGCGCGCCACGAACACGTCGCCGAAGCCCTGGTCGAAGAGGATCTCCACCGGCAGGCGCGAGTCCGCGCAGGTGAGCACGGCCGCAAAGGGGGCCTGCTTGGTCCCGAGCTCCTGGAGCCGCGCCAGGCTGCGGTTCGGGTTGGTCACCTTCCCCTGCGCGAAGCGCACGTTGCCCTCCATCATGGCGCGAAGCGCTTCCCGCGGCGTGCCGGGTGAGGCGGTGCGCGCGCCCTGCGCGGCGAGAACGCCGGCCGCGGCAGACGGCGCCAGCGCGGCGGCACCCATCCGGGCGAGCCACTGCCGCCGGCTGATCGTGGGGTCCAACGGGTTCATGAGCTACCTCCATCAGGAATCGGGGCGCCGTGCCGGCGCATGCGAGAGGGCGGTTCGCGTTGCAAATCCGGCGCCCCACCCGCAGCCGCAGAGCAGCTCCTTGCTCGCGGCCCGGCTCGTGCGGCGTCCCCGCCGGCGGATGCGCCGTAGCGGCACCGGGGTTGCACGGCTTATCCTGTTGGCAGCGAAGCTATTCACGCAACGCCGGAAGACGAGTCCCCCGTGGAGCAGATCTTTATCCGTTTGTTCGAAGAGCGGTTCGGCAAGGCGCCCGCCTCCATCCTCCAGATCGAGGGCGATGGCTCCAGCCGGGCCATGTACCGCGTGATCGGCGACGCGATGGAGACGGCGGTCGGCGTGGTGGGGCCGGACCGCGACGAGAACCGCGCCTTCCTCTCGTACACGCGCGCCTTCCGCTCCATCGGCCTTCCGGTGCCGGAGATCTACGCGGTGGACGAGGAGGCGGGGCTGTACCTGGAAGAGGACCTGGGGGAGACGACGCTCTTCGACGCCATCGTCGAGGCGCGCGCGGAGGACCCGGGGGCCGATTTCCCCGCGGCCATGATCCCCGTATACGAGCGGATCCTGGAGATCCTCCCCCGCTTCCAGGTGGAGGGGGGGAAGGTGATCGACTACTCGGTGGCGTACCCGCGCGCCGCGTTCGACCGCCAGTCGATCCTGTGGGACCTCAACTACTTCAAGTACCACTTCCTCAAGCTGGCGCACGTCGACTTCAACGAGGCGC
>JAUJMI010000135.1 GCA_030446945.1 Longimicrobium sp.
GCTGATCTGTACCCAGTGGCGTGCACCCGACTTTCTTGCTTAACTCAAAGCACCATAAGCAGTAATCCGCTCTTCTCCCTGCGGAACTTCCGCCTAGAAACGCGTCTTGGTACGGTTCCCGGTACTATGCGCGCGGAATGACCGAGCCCCGCAAGCGAAAGTGCTTGCGGGGCTCGGCTTAGAAGGAGCGGGAGACGGGACTCGAACCCGCGACCCTTAGCTTGGAAGGCTATTCAGACGGCTACGACCGCCGACAGCCGCAGCAAAAGCCCAGCATTTCCGCCATTTCACCAGCAGCCGCAGCACGATCCGGCAGGCACGTTCGTCACCCGGTTCGTCACCCGCCCTCGGCGCGCTAGGCCTGGTAGTACATTCCCTACCAGATGCAGAGGACCTGAGCGGACCTGGAACGCGCCCGATCCGGGCCGCGTCCGGCACCCGCAGCCGGAATGGCGGCGCGAGTTCGTCCGCGAGGTACTGGGGACGCAGAGTGCGGCACCTGACGAGGCGGTGGAGCCACAGCCGCTCACGAGCTGAGCGCCCGGCCGCGTGGCTCGCACTCGCATGCGGCGCTCAAGGCCGCATGCCCTGCTCTGCTGATCCCCGGTTCCCTGCCCTCGTACAGGACGCCGCAACCACTTCGCCGATCCCGTCCACGGCTGCTTGCTCGTGGGCGCGTGATCTTGGACCCGGAGGAGATGGAGCCGCAGTGATAGCCTAGTCCAGACGGACCGGTCGGCTCTGGTTCCCCAGTCGGTCCACGGCCGAGACCCACACCACCGTAGGCGAGCCGCTGAGGCCGAGCGAGCTCCCGACCACCCACTCCCTCCGGGCTGCGGGCACGATCTCGGTGCGCCACCCCTCGGGCCAGCGTGACTGCACCACCCAGAGGAAGGGCTGCTCCCCGCGGCTGGCCTCGATCACCAGAGTGCTGCCTTCCCCCTGGCGGCGCAGGGTGGCGCGGGGGGCGGGCGGCGGGTCGTCGTCGAGCCAGGTCGCCGGGGGCACCAGCGCCGGCTGCGCGTAGGTCTCGGTCATCAGCTTCCGCGTGAGCGAGTCGCGCCGCACCTGCACCGCCGCCTGCCGAGCCCGGATCGACTCGAGCCGCGCCGCCGACAGGGTGTCCGCACCGGGGATCGGGCCGTATGCCCCGTCCGGCATGAGGCTGCCCATGCGGAAATGGACATGGCCGTCGCTCCCCGGGTGCCCGCGGGCGATGTAGATCTGCCCCACGATCTCGTCAGGATGCCAGCCGCTGCGGTTCTGCGGCCCTGGCGCGTCGAGATTGACGTTGCCCGGGATCAGCCCGGCGTAGAGGTCGCGCCCCTTCGGGTTCTGCTGCGCCCACCAGTTCAGCAGCACGGGGAAGCTCACGTCGGTGCGAGCGATCGGCCAGTAGAGCTGCGGCACGAAGTAGTCGAGGTTCCCGTCCATAAGCCACTTCCGGGAGTCCGCGTAGATCTGCTCGAAGGCGTCGAAGCCGCCAAGCTGGGGCGCGCCCCCGCGCCGCCAGGTTCCGATCGGACTGATTCCGACCTTCACCCACGGCTTCCTGCGCTTCACCGACTCGTACAGCTCCTCGACGTAGCGGTCCACGTTCGAGCGCCGCCAGTCGGCGCGCCCGAGAGTGCCGCCGGCCGCCAGGTACTTCGCGTAGCTGGCCGAGTCGGGGAAGTCCAGCTCCTTGCCGTCCGGGCCCCGTTCCCGGTACGGGTAGAAGTAGTCGTCGATGTGCACTCCGTCGATGTCGTAGCGATTCACCACGTCCAGCACGACGTTGATGCTGCGCTCCCGGACCGCCTCCTCGCCCGGGTCCATCCAGAGGTAGCTGCCGTACTCCTTCACCAGCTCCGGATTGGTATTGCTGATGTGGGTCGGGGCCAACGGGCCACGGGCGGAGGGATGCCGAGCGCGGTAGGGATTGAACCAGGCGTGCAGCTCCAGCCCGCGCGCATGCGCCTCGCGGAGCGCGAACTCCAGCGGGTCGTAAAATGGCTCCGGTGCCCTCCCCTGCTGTCCGGTGAGGTACTCCGACCAGGGCTCGATCTCGGAGGCGTAGAGGGCGTCCGCCGCCGGGCGGATGTGGAAGATGAAAGCGTTGAGCCCCAGCTCCCTTGTGCGGTCGAGCATGTGCACCAGCTCGGCCTTCTGCGAGTCCACCGGCAGGCCCGGACGGGAGGGCCAGTCCATGTTCGAGACGGCGGCGACCCAGACGCCGCGGAACTCCCGCACGACGGGCGGCGGCGCATCGGCCGGCGGCGCGGTGCGGCCTCCAGCGGAGGCGCAACCGGCGGCGAACACGCAGAGGAGCAGGAGGGCGGCGCGTCGGGCGGGGCGGGTACCGCAGGTTCGAATCGGGGATCGCATGGCTGTCGTCGGGCTGGGGTATGTCGACCGCGACGGGCCACAGTCGAAAGACGCTGTGGTCAGAATGCTGTCGTCAGTGGGTACTGAAAATCTACAGCGATTCACGCTGCGCGGCCAATATGCCCTGATCTCCCTCGCCGCCGAGTTCGTGCGCTCCCTCTCCCAAGCGGGGGAGCCAGATCAACCCCGACTGTCAGCATCGAACTCGATCTGAGGCGAGAAAGGCAGAGCAGGCACAAGCAGCTGTGAACGCAGCGGACCGTAGTCAGATGGGTGCAGGGGCTCCCTCCGGTGAGTTGTCAGACCGGAATGGCCCCGCTCCGGCCAGCGAGCGCCGCCACCCGCTGGTCCGAGAGGCGGCGGTGGGGAAGCGACCCGCGGCTCCCGCTCCACGGGGCGCAGTCCAGCAGGCACACCCGGCGGTTGGAGGCGTCCGATGGCGTATGAGACCGGTGGCCTCGACGATGTCGGTGACATTCCATGCGTCGCCGCGCAGCGCCTCGACGATCGCAGGTCGCGACGGATCCGCGAAGCCGCGGAATCGCTTGGCCCTGGGGCCGAGCGATCGGGCAACCTCCGTCATGAATCTCGCCGGAATCCAAGGCCGCGGCACGATCCCGCATGGGTAGGCGCCGCATCAGTACCCGATGGTACGACCAGCGCCTATGCGGTCGAGAGGACGATGGGGCCGCGGCCCCGACAAAGGGCGATGGGGAGTGTCAGGGATACAACAGGTATCGTTCGCGCCGCTCCAGGAAGCGTTGCTCGTCCTGAGCCCACCGATCCATGAACGCCCGTAGCTCGCCCGCCTCGATGGCTTTGCGGAGCTGATCCGTGCCGGCCAAGCGGTCTACCCAGAACATCTCAGGGCTGCGGCGACTCGCCCCGATCCACTGGAAGTCCCTCGGGTGCAGCTGTCGGATTCGATCGATCAGCAGGACTGCGGTCGCGAGCGGGCGGTAGACCTCGCGATCGGTGACGATCAGCCGTACGCCGGGAAGGGTCTGGCCCGGAAACTTTCGAGCATCCGCCTCCACCGTGAACTCCACCACGGAGAAACGGACCCCCGGCAGCCCCATCGCGTTCATCTCCGTTGCGACCTTCTCCGCATCGAGCCAGGGGGCGCCGGTCTGCTCGAAGGGTAGATCGGTTCCCCGCCCCTCCGAGAGATTGGTGCCCTCCAACAGCACCGTTCCGGGATAGAGGAAAAGGGCTTCCAAGCGCCGGAGATTCGGCGAGATCCCCACCCAAGGAAGTTTCGTCTCGTCGAAGTGCCGATCCCGCCGCCATCCATCCATCGGGATCACCCTGAGGTCCGCACCGATGCCGAACTCCTCGTTGTACATCCGCGCGAGCTCACCCACGGTCATCGCATGCCGCATCGGAATCGGGTACATCCCGATGAAGGAGGCGAAATCAGGGTCGAGGACGTTCCCCTCGACGATCTCACCACCGATCGGATTGGGGCGGTCGAGGACCACGAAGGGGATCCCCTTCTCCGCGGCGGCCTGCATACCGAGCGCCATGGTCGACACACGGGTCAGCGGACGTGCCCCGCCGTCCTGGACGTCGTAGATGAGGACATCGATCCCGTCCATCATCTGCGGCGTGGGCCTGTGGGTGTCGCCATAGAGGGAGTGGATCGGGAGACCGGTCGCACGATCCACATCGGATACGATGATCTGCCCCGGCGGTGCCGTACCTCCCAGACCGTGCTCGAACGCAAAGAGCGTCACGAGCTGGAAATCGTCGTGTCCGGCAAGCAGATCGACGTTGCGGCGGCGCTGCCGGTCGATGCCTGTGTGATTGGTGATCACGCCGACCCTGCGCCCTGCGATCCACTCCGGAGGACTCTCCAAGAGGATCTCGAGTCCCGGCTCGGCTCCGGGGCTGGTCACGGCAGGTGGGGGATCCGGGGCGGAGGCGCAGGCACCAACCATTGCGGCGACGACCAGGACGAGTCCTCTCATTGCGTTCACCTGTGTCCGTGTCGGGAGGTACTGGCCTCCGAGCATACAACCGCCCGCCCCCTTTTTCACGGCCGCCGACTCGGCACCCCTGGGAATCCGGCGGGAGGACGGGCGCGGCCGCCGCGTTATTCACAATCGCCAGAGTGAACCGCGCCGGGATTGTCGGAGGCTCCAACGCTTGAGAGATTGGAGCCAGGAACAAGCGGAGAAGATCGATTGCTCGGGCGAGATGAGCGGCGGGTCTGCCCCGAAGGGTGCCCCGCCGCCGGGGGTGACGCTCCGTCGGTGCGTGTGGTGGCTACGCCCAGGCCGCCGCGCGCGCCTGCCGTGCGGCCGTGGCCGAGCGGAGGTACAGGGCGCTGCGCGCGACGAGCATCGCCAGGGCTGGAAGCTCGCCGGTGATGCACTCGGACAGGGTGTGGCGGACCATCTCGAGGTCCTGCTTGTTCCCCCGAAAACTGCGTGTGCCCCGACCATCGTCTCGGCGATGACCGCCTCGACGGCCGCGTCCATCTTGGTCTGGCACTGTTCTGCCGCACACGGTTGCGCGTCGGTCTTGTGGTCGATCCCCCGGCTCCAGCGCCGAAGCGCGTGTCCCCGGTGGTAGTCGGCAAAGTCCTGGTACGTCTCGCTCCGGCGGAGGGAACGGAGGCGGGCGACGACGTGGGCGCCGATCTCGCACATCGGGACCTACGGGCGCCGTCCGCCGGCCCCGACCCCGGGGCCGAACCCACGGCCGGGGTTGCGGATCCGCTCGGGAACGGCCCGCCACTGCTCGGGGGTGAGCACCTTCTGCGCCTCCTGGAGCGCCTGCTGCGAGCGGGTGCGCGCCTCCTGCAGGCGCGGTCCGATCGTCTGGAAGATTCCGCCCGCACCCCCCTGTCCGCCGCCGCCCTGCTGCCCCGCGGCACGGTTCCCCCTCTGCGCCGCGCCCGTGGCTCCGCCGGCGCGGCCCAGCTCACGCTCCGCCTGCGCCTGGATCGTGTCGAGCCGGAGCTGCAGGGAGTCGGCGATCGTCTCCAGGCGCGTGACCTGCTCCGGCGTCAGCCGCAGGCTGTCCCGCAGCGCCAGCAGGTCGCGCACCGGATTGGAGACGCTCCGCTCGATGATCACCCGGGGGTCGAAGCCGCCGCCCCCGCCACCACCCCCGCCCCCGCCGGGGCCGCCTCCCACCACCGCCCCGGCCATCCCGCGGAAGCCCTGCTGCGGCCGGCCCACCGCGAGCCGCCCCTGGATCTGGATCCCGAAGGGGTTGCGGGAGGCCCGGTTCTGCTGCCGGGCGTTGCCGAATCGTTCGTTGACCTCGTAACGGAAGCTCCCGCTTGCATGGTCGAAGCCGCGCGGGTAGAGGAGCACTCCGTCGGCCCGGGACTGCTCGCCCCAGCCGCGCAGGCCGTCGGAGCCGTGCAGCAGGCGATCGAGCCCGCCCAGGGTGTTGACGGCGTCCACGGAGACGGTCAGCCGGTTTCCAACCCGCGGCAGGGTGGGGCGCAGATTGGCGCGTACGTCGAGCCCGTAGCTCCACGGGCTCCGGCAGCTGTTGCGCTCCCCGATCTCCCCCAGCTGCCGCTGCAGGCACTCGTGCACCTGACCCGGGGAGTTCTCCAGCAGGCGCAGCATCGCGGCGGTGATGCCTGCGTCGGCCGTGCTCGCCGGGTCGAAGACGAAGGCCCGGTCGTTGCGCGCGCCGTCGCCGTTGATGTCGCCCCCCACGGTGGGGGTGAACGGGGCGCCGGAATTGAAGCGTCCGATCACCGTGTAATCCATCCAGGGCCTGACCTGGTGCCCCAGCGTCAGCACCAGCTGATGGCGGCGGTCGAAGTCGCTCGTGGCCCACTCCACCTCGTTCGGATTCCCGGCGGTCAGCGGGAGCCCGCCGCCGAAGCCGCCGCCGAACCCCCCGCCGAAGCGGCGCCCGAAGCCGCCGCCGGAGGTCCCCTGGTCGCGCGAGCGCGACCAGGTGTAGTTCAGCTGCCCCAGCAGGCGCCATGCGGGCATCGCTCCGGTCAGTCCCACCGTCACCTGCTGCGAGCGGGAGCGCAAGTCCGAGTTGTACTCGGTCACCTGCCCGAACTCCGGGTGGAGGCGCGAGGCGAAGAGCCCCACCTCCCCCGTGCTTCCTGCGATCGTCCCCTGCGGCACGAAGACGGGGCGGCCGTCCTCCTGCGCGAGCGTGAACTGCGGAGCGGTGTTCAGATTGAGATCCCGCACCCCCTGCAGGCTCACACCCAGGGCGTAGATCCCGTCCACCGAGATCCGCAACGTGCGCGAGAGGCTGCGCTGCATCCCCAGCGAGGCGCGCCAGGAGCGGGAGGCATCGAAACCGGGGTCGAAGACGGTCACGCTGGTGCCGCGCCCCGAGCCGGGGGTGGTGGCGGTCTGCCCGTCGAGGCAGGTACCGGGGATGTACTCCACGCCTCCCTGAAAAGCGGCCCAGTCCGGCACGGGCACGGCGGCGCCGATGCAGGAGAGGAGCGCATGCGACTGCGGCAGCCCGGTGGCGTCGTGCGCGGCGGCGAAGAGGTTCCAGAGCGGCCGGGAGCGGAACTCGCCGAATCCGCCGCGCACCGTCCCCCGTGACTGGCCGTTCTCGCCTCCGCGGATGGTGTAGGTGAAGCCAGCGCGCGGGCTGATGTTGAGGTCCGAGGGGATCGCGTCGGTGCGGCGCCCGAAGGTCTCCTCCACCCGCGGGTTGTACTCCGGCTGGTCGCCCCCGCGCGACGCCTCCGCGCGGAGCCCATAGGTGAGCTGCAGCCCCTCGCGCGGACGCCAGGTGACCCCCACGTACAGGGCCGAGGTGATCCCGCCCGCGTCGCGCTCGCGCTGAGCGAGCGAGCGGGTGAACGAAGCGGCGCGGTCGGTCGCGACCGCGGCCAGGGAGTTGAAGGTGAACGAGCCCAGGAGGTTGTTCCCCGAGAGGCTGCGACTGCTCGTGGAGTTGATCAGCCCCCCGATGCGCAGCCGGTGCTGGCCCAGGAGGAGGGAGAGCTCGTTGGAGACCTCCAGGGTGCGGTCGCTCGATTCCGTGGCCGTTCCGGCTCCCCCGAACGAGAGTGTGGACACGGAGCGGGTCCCGTCCTCCAGCTCCGACGTGACCCGAACGCGTCCCCCCGGGAGGGCGACGTAGGGATCGCTCTGGCGGCCCCCCGTGGAGTAGAAGGAGCGCAGCTCGTTGATCCAGCCGGCTCCGAAGCGGGAGGTCAGCGAGAGCATGGCCCCCGCCGAGGCGGAGTTCATGTCGGCGCCGGTCTGCGGGAGGCCCAGCGCGCCGATGCGCGAGGCGCCCTGCTCGGACCAGCTCCCGTTCCCGCGGAGCGTGAGCGTGTGCTGCTGGGTCAGGTTGTAGTCGATGCGCCCGAGAAGCGTGTAGGAGGTGGTGACCTGGTCGGCGGGCGCGCGGACGCCCGGGGGATAGATCCCCTTGTCCTGGAGCAGCGAGAGGAAGCGGGCCACCGAGTCCGGATCCACCCCGAGCGACTGCAGCGCGAGCGGGTCCGCGCTCGTCAGCGAGCGCAGACCGGACGAGCGACGCTGCACGGCGGCCGACCCGAAGTAGAAGAGCCGGTCGCGCACGATGGGTCCGCCGATGCCGGCGCTGAAGCGGTTCTGGCTCAGGGCGCCGCCGAAGGGGTCGCCGCTCTCCGTCCACTGCAGCAGCGGGTCGCGCAGCAGGTAGTTGAAGGAGCCCTGCACCTGGTTCGTGCCGCCGCGCGTGGTGGTGGAGATCTGCCCGCCGGAGAACTGCCCCTGCGAGACGTCGTAGGTGTTGGTGATCACCCGGGTGGCGCGCACCGCCTCCTGCGGTAGGCCCAGCCCCCCGCCCGCGTCGCCGCCGAAGCTGGCGCCGTCGAGGGTCATCTGGTTGGCCTCCGCCCCCTGGCCGAGCACGGAGAACGCGAGCTGCAGGGAGTCACCGCCCGCCAGCGCGGTCACGCCCGGGGTCAGGGTCGCCAGCGAGTTGACGTCGGCCGGATCGATCGGGAGGCGGTTCAGCGCCTCGCCCGACACCGCCCGCTCCGTCGAGGCGGGGTCGCGTCCCGAGGGGGGAGGGGTGCGCCGGGCGGTCGCCGTGATCCCCTCCAGGAGCACCGCGGCGACGGAGAGGCGGAGGTCCGCCTGGAGCACGTCCTCGTCGCCCGTGCGCGCGACCTGGCTCGTCCCCGAGAACCCCATGGCGTTCGCCTGCACCCGGTACCGCCCGCCTCCGTCCGGGAAGACGATGGTGTAGCGGCCCTGTGCATCCGTGGTCGCGGTTCTGCGGATCCCCGTCTCCACCGAGATCGCAGCCAC
>JAUJMI010000136.1 GCA_030446945.1 Longimicrobium sp.
AGTGCAAGTGGGGGCGGGTGACGGCGGCCCACCTCGCCACCCTGCGCGCCCGCGCGGAGCAGGTGCGAGCAGAGCTCGGGACCGCGGTCACCACCATTCAAACGATGGTCTTCTCCGGCCGCGGCGAATTCGACGACGCGGTCCTTGCCGAGGCCGCGGCGGGCCGCACCATCGCCTTCACCCCCGCCGAGCTTGCCGCACCAAGGCTGTAACGGCAGCGACCACAGGCGGCGGAGCAGCGTCGGACATGGGCGCGATGAATCGCGCCCCTACAGGGGTCCGGTGTTCCAGGAGGCAGTCGAGTGGAACGCGACGGGGGTGAGGCCCCCTACTCCGCCGCCGGATGCTCTCCCGGCCCCTCGCCGCCTTCGATCCAGACCGTCTTCACGTTCACGAACTCGCGGATGCCGAAGGCGGCCAGCTCGCGCCCGTAGCCGCTCTGCTTGACGCCGCCGAAGGGGAGGCGCGGGTCCGAGGCGACCATCGCGTTGACGTACGTCATCCCGGCCTCGATGCCGCGGATGAAGAAGTCGGCCTCCGCCTCGTCGCGCGTCCAGACGCTGCTGCCCAGGCCGAAGACGGTGTCGTTGGCCAGGCGCAACGCGTCGGCGGCGTCGCGGGCGCGGTGGAGGAGGGCGACGGGACCGAACACCTCCTCGCGGTACGCGGGCGAATCGTGCGGGATGTCGGCGAGTATGGTGGGGGCGTAGTAGAAGCCCGGGCCGCGGATGCGCCCGCCGCCCACCAGCACGCGCGCGCCCATCTCCACCGAGCGGCGCACCTGCTCCTCC
This sequence comes from Longimicrobium sp., assembly GCA_030446945.1. Taxonomy (GTDB): domain Bacteria; phylum Gemmatimonadota; class Gemmatimonadetes; order Longimicrobiales; family Longimicrobiaceae; genus Longimicrobium. The sequence goes on from JAUJMI010000136.1 coordinate 792, forward strand.
ACCTCGTCGCGGATCGCGGCGGTGGCAAGGGGGCCGACGTCGGTGTCTCCGTTCATCGGGTCGCCGACGCGCAGGGTGCGCATGGCGGCGACGAAGCGCTCCTGGAACTCGGCCGCGACATCCTGGTGCACGATGAAGCGTTTGGCGGCGATGCAGCTCTGGCCGTTGTTGATGACGCGCGCCTTGACGGCCGTCCCCGCCGCGGCGTCCAGGTCGGCGCTGGGCATGACGACGAAGGGGTCGCTTCCGCCCAGTTCCAGCACCGTTTTCTTGAGATTGCGCCCGGCGCGCTCGGCCACGCTCTGCCCGGCCGGCGTGCTCCCGGTGAGCGTCGCGGCTCTGATGCGCGGGTCGTCCAGGATGCGCGCCACCGCCTCCGAGCCCACCAGGAGCGTCTGGAAGGCGCCATCGGGGTAACCGGCGCGGCGGAAGACCTCCTCGATGGCGAGCGCGCACTGCGGCACGTTGGACGCGTGCTTCAGCACCCCCACGTTCCCCGCCATCAGCGCCGGCGCGGCGAAGCGGAAGACCTGCCAGAGCGGGAAGTTCCACGGCATCACCGCCAGCACCGGGCCCATCGGCAGGTAGCGGATGAAGGAGCGCCGCGCGTCGGTTTCCACCTCCTCGTCGGCCAGGAGGCGCGCGGCGTTGTCCGCGTAATGGCGGCATGCCCACGCGCACTTCTCCACCTCCGCGACGGCGGCGGCGAGCGGCTTTCCCATCTCGGTGGTCATCAGCCGCGCGAGCGAGTCCTTGCTTTCCTCCAGGATCCCCGCCGCGCGGGTCATCCACGCGGCGCGCTGCGCAAAGGAGGTATGGCGGTACTCCTGGAATGTCGCCTCCGCGCGCTCCAGCCGCGCGTCGACCTCGGCATCCGTGAGCGCGTCGAAGCTGCGTAGCGTCTCGCCGGTGGCGGGATTGATGGTCTGTATCGGCATCTTTTTCTTGTTGTCTACTCTGTGGCTCGGTGTGAGGCCCTACGATCCTTGTCCAACCTCGAACTCGTGCCGCACCTCCGTCCAGCGGTCCGACTCGGGGTCGATGGTGCGCTCGGCGAAGAAGACGCGGCCGTCGCGGCGGATGCGCAGGACGGTGGAGGCGCGCGTGCCGTACCCCAACGAGGAGATGAAGAGCGACGACAGCATCCGCTCGGCGTGGATGCCGACGCCGGTGTCCGGGAGGCGGTCGTCGGGGGCCGGATCGCGCAGGGCGAGCGTGCGGAAGAGCGACGCTTCCATCGCATCCTCCGGCCCGGCCAGGATGCGCGCGAGGTCGTCGCGGCCGCGCTCCACCTTGGGCCAGGGCGTGTCGAGGAGGGCGTTGCTCAGGCCGTGCACCCCCGGCTCCACGCGCACCGGCCCCTCCGCGCGATTGGAGAGCCACCACGCGCCGGCCGCGTCGCCCACCAGGAGGTTGAAGCCATTCCACTCGTCCGCACGTGGAGCGAGTGCGGCAAGGTACGCCTCGACCGACCACGCGCCGCGCAGGAAGTCGGACACCAGCCATCCCCGCGAGGGCGCATCCCGGCGCTCGGGTACGGAGAGCTCGCGCACGTTGGTGACGGCGGCCCAGCGCCCATCGCGCGCCACGCCCATCCAGGTGCCGCGCCCCTGCAGATCGCGGCCCGCCAGCATGCCCGGCGCCTCGGCCCACCAGGTTGCCGGCGCGGCGGGGCGGTCGTAGCACTCGTCGCGGTTGGCGGCGAGCACCAGCGGGTACGCGGAATGCATCTGCGTAGCAAGCAGGATCAGGCACATCGGGGATGGCGTCAAGTATGGGATTCGCTTAGATTTGGAAGCGCCGCGCGCGCGCGGCCGGCCGCAATCTAACGCGGCGAAGCCCCGCCGGCAGCGCCCTCCGCGGCCCCGTTCCACAGCAGATCGAAACCCGAGCGGCGACAAGGACGATGCTTCACCACCGGACCCATCTCCTGGCACCCGAGCACGACTGGGTCGTGTTTGTGCACGGGGCCGGCGGCAGCTCGTCCATCTGGTACCGGCAGGTCCGCGAGTTCCGCAAGCACTTCAACGTGCTCCTGGTGGACCTGCGCGGCCATGGCGAGTCGCGCGAGCCGCTCCACCTGTGGGGGCAGCAAGAGGACTACACCTTCGAGGCCGTCTCACGCGAGATCCTGGAAGTGATGGACCACCTGGAGATCCCCGCGGCGCACTTCGTGGGGATCTCGCTGGGGTGCATCGTCATCCGCCAGCTCGCCGAGATGGCGCCGGACCGGGTGCGCTCGATGGTGCTCGGCGGCGCCGTCACCCGCCTCGACCTGCGCTCGCGCCTCCTGGTGCGCGCCGGCGACTGGGTGAAGCGCATCGTCCCCTTCATGTGGCTGTACCGCCTCTTCGCGTGGATCATCATGCCGCGGCGGCGGCACCGGGAGAGCCGCTCGCTCTTTGTGACCGAGGCCCGCAAGCTGGCGCAGAAGGAGTTCCTGCGCTGGTGGCGCCTCACGCTGGAGGTCACCCCGCTGCTGCGCCTCTTCGAGGAGCGCGAGATCCCCATCCCCACGCTCTACCTCATGGGCGAGGAGGACCACATGTTCCTCCCGCCCGTGCGGCGCATCGCGCAGAAGCACCGCGCCTTCACCACGCTTACGGTGGTGGAGGACAGCGGGCACGTGGTGAACGTGGACCAGGCGAACCGGTTCAACCGCATCGCCATCGACTTCATGCGCGGCCTGCGCCCGGCCGCGTGACCGGCACCGGAAGGGCTGTCTCACGCGGAGACGCGGAGGCGCGGTGGGTGCTGGCCGCCGCGCTCCTGGTTCTCGTCGCGGCGTGCGGGAGCGAGGTGCCTTTCGAGGGGCCGCGCGATCGGGTATCGCTGCTCGCGGCCGGGGACGTCGCGTCGTGCTGGTGGCGCGCGGACGAGGCTACGGCGCGCATCCTGGACCGCATGGATGGCGTGGTGGCGGTGCTGGGGGACGCGGTGTACCAGTCCGGGACCGAGTCGCAGTTCGCGGACTGCTACGGGCCCACCTGGGGCCGTCACCTGCACCGCACCCGCCCCGCGCTGGGGAACCACGAGCGCCGCACGGAGAAGGGCGGGCCGTACTACCGTTACTTCGGCGCGCGTGCCGGCAAGCCGGGCGAGGGGTGGTACAGCTACCAGCACGACGGGTGGCACGTGGTGGTGCTGAACAGCGAGGTGGAGATCGGGGCCGGCTCGCCGCAGCTCCGCTGGCTCGCCGCGGACTTGCGCGCGCACCCGTCGCGCTGCACCGTGGCCTACATGCACCGCCCGCGCTTCAGCAGCGGCAAGCACGGCGGCTCCAGCCGGGTGCTCGATGCCTGGCGCGTGCTGTACGCGGCGGGGGTGGACGTGGTGCTGGCGGGGCACGACCACGTGTACGAGCGCTTCGCTCCCCTCACGCCCGACGGCGATCTGGACCGGGAGCGCGGGATCGTGTCGTTCGTGGTCGGCACCGGCGGCGCGCCGCTCTACGGCCGCGGCGACGAGCAGCCACACTCGCGCGCCCTCAGCAACAGCGTGCACGGCGTGCTCGCCCTCCGCTTCCGGCCGGACGGGTACAGCTGGGAGTTCGTCCCCGTCGCTGGCGAACGCTTCCGCGACCGGGGCGAGGGGCGCTGCCACTGAGGGTGCATCATCGGGCGGTGTAGGGGGTACGGGGATGGACCGGCCGAGACCGGCGGTCGAAACCGCTGCGACAACCCCGGAAACCTGCCTCCGCAGGTTGCGGGGGTCGGCATCGGCGCCGCAACCAGGCACCGGCGCCACATTACCGGGGGATGAACCCCCCGGCTGGAACTACGCGAAGGCGGCGGAAGCCGCCTCGCGATCCGCAACATCGGTCCGCGCAACCCTGTACCCTGGGATCGCCCATGAGCGAGCTGGACAGAAGCATCGTCAAGATCGGGACGCTCGCGCTGATCGTGTGCGCGGTGGGCGTGGCACGGGCGGAGAACCCGATGCGCAACAAGGGCGCTCCCGCTCCGCTCCACGTGGTGCTGCGCCGCGCGCCCCCGTGCGTGACGGGGGATGACATGGCGCACAAGCCGCCCATCCCCGTCGCATCCATGCCGGCGTACAAGGGCGGCGACGACCGCATCGTGCCCATTCCCAATGCGTGCGGACCGGCGCCGAGCGAAAAGGACGCGGCGGCGGCACTCCAGCGCCTCCGCGGCGATCTCAACCGCATCCAGCTGCTGAAAGAGGCCGCCGTCCGGTCGCCGCGGCGGTGAGCGAGCTGCGCTCTCGCTTCGGCGAGATCGACATCTACCTGTTCGACCAGCTCCTCAAAGGCCGCTTCGACGGTGCGCGCAGCGTGCTGGACGCCGGATGCGGCTCCGGGCGCAACCTCGTGTACTTCCTCCAGAACGGCTTCGAAGTCTTCGGCACCGATCGCGATCCCGACGCCATCGCGCGGGTGCGGCGGCTCGCCACACAGCTTGCGCCGGACGCCCCTCCCGACCGCTTCCAACGCGCCGCCGTCGAGGCGATGCCCTTTGGCGACGCGGCGATGGACGCGGTGCTCAGCAGCGCCGTCCTCCACTTCGCCGAGAACGAGGCGCACTTCGCCGCCATGCTCAACGAGATGTGGAGGGTGCTGCGGCCCGGCGGCCTCTTCTTCGCGCGGCTCGCGTCGAGCATCGGGATGGAGGATCGCGTGCAGCCGCTCCAGGGCCGCCGCCACCATCTGCCCGATGGCTCGGAGCGCTTCCTGGTGGACGCGTCCTTTCTCGCGAATCACGCCGCCCACCTCGGCGCCCTTCCGCTGGATCCGCTCAAGACCACGATCGTCCAGGACCTGCGCGCCATGACCACCTGGTGCCTGCGCAAGCCGAGCTGAAACAGCGGGCTCACACAGAGCCACAGAGAGAACGGCAAAAAGGGTTTCTCCGTGGCTTGCAGTTCTCTCCGTGTTTTCGGTGTGATGCTTTTTCGCGGTTCGGGCGGGGTTTGTGCAGTCCGGGCGTGCGAAGCGGGTGAACGGAACGGAGAGAGGTCGATGTCGCGAGCGTTTGTAAAGGAAGATGCGGGGGATGCGGTACCTGGCCGCTTCATGCTGCCGCCGCGCGACGACCCCGGGTTCGACGCGGCCGCGGCGCGGGCGCTGCTGGAGGCGGCGCGCGACGCAAACACCCCCAGCGCGGAGGCCGCGACGGGGTATCGCTGGGGCGAGCCGAAGCTGCACCGCCACGTCCGCCGCCTCCTCCGCGAGGCCGAGGCGCTCCCCGAGCAGGAACAGGACCGGCGCTACGTGCGCGTGGCGCGGCGCTTCCTGGGTCCGGCGGCGCAGTAGCGGTTAGCCGGCGTCGAGGGCGCGCAGGTGCTCGATCCCTTCGGGGAGGATGTGGACGCGCGGGCCGTGAGGAGGCTCCAGCCGGCCGCCGCCGCCACGCTGGATCAGCCCGGCATGGCGAAGCTCGTCGATTATGGCGAGCGCCGCCTCGTACGGCAGGCCCAGCTCGTCGCCGAGGATCCCCACCGGCACCCAGCGGTGGGGATCCTCCTGCGAGACCTCGGCGATGCGCCGCAAGAAGGCGTTGCGCCGCAGCTCGGATACCGTGCTCTGCACGTCGGACCTCTCGGCCATCTCCGACATTTCGCCGCTCCCGGTGGACGTTTGGAAAACAACCCGAGTGGGCAATCCGCATGCCCGGAGTGCGCCCGCCGCGGAACGGGCGTGAACCGTGCGGAAGAAACCTCGCAGGGTCTCGCCGCGGCGGCCCGGGAGGAATCCACCTGTAACGGAACGATGCGGCACCACGACGCTCCCCGCGGCGGCCCCGGCCGATGAAAACGCCCACCGCCCCTCGCTCGCCCGACACCGACGAGCTGCTGCGCACCCTGCAGCAGCGCGAGGAGTGGTTCCGTGCCGTCTTCGAGGGCTCCGCCATGGGGATCGCCGTGGTGGACATGACGGGGCGCTTCATCGACGCCAACGCAGCCTTCCTGCGCATGGTGGGGCGCACCGCGGAGGAGATGAGGGAGGTCCCCTTCGCGTCGCTGGACCACGCGGACGACCAGGAGCGCGACAGCCTCCTCTTCCGCCGGCTGGTGGCGGGCGAGCTGGCCCACTACCAGCTCGAGAAGCGCTACGTCCGAAAGGATGGCACCGAGCTGACCGTGCGCCTGACCGCGTCCGTGGTGCGCGACGCGGACGGGAAGCCGCGCTTCTGCGTGGCGATGGTGGACGACGTCACCCAGCGCACCCGCGCCGAGGCCGAGCGTGAGCTGCTGGAGGAGCGCCTACGCCACCTGGCGCTGCACGACCCGCTGACCGGCCTACCCAACCGGGTGCTCCTGGCCGAGCGCATGCGCGAGGCGTCGCAGGCGCCGGAGGGGGAGCCGGGGAAGTGCGCGGTCCTCTTTCTGGACCTAGACCGCTTCAAGAACGTAAACGACTCGCTGGGGCACGGCGCCGGCGACGAGCTCCTGCGCCAGGTCTCCGCCCGCCTGGCCGCCTGCGCGCGGCCTGGCGACACCGTGGCGCGCTTCGGCGGCGACGAGTTCATCCTCTTCCTCCCCCGCGTCTCAGGGAAGGAGGAAGCGCTCACCGTGGCGGGACAGGTGCGCGACGTACTCGCCGCGCCCCTCGAGCTTGGGAGCTACCGCACCTACACCTCGGCCAGCATCGGCGTGGCGTTGGGGGAGTGTCCGGGGGAGTCACCGGACGAGCTGCTGCGGAACGCCGACATGGCGATGTACCACGCCAAGGCGGGGACCAGCGGCACCCACCTGGCCGTCTTCGACGCGTCGATGCACCGGGCCGTCGTCGAGCGCCTGCGCCTGGAGACAGACCTGCGCGCCGCGCTGGAGCGTGGGGAGCTGCGCCTCTACTTCCAGCCCATCGTGTCGCTGGATACGGGCACCGTGGTGGGCGCGGAGGCGCTGGCCCGCTGGGAGCACCCGGTGCACGGGCCGGTGCCGCCCGACCGCTTCATCCTGCTGGCCGAGGACACGGGGCTGATCGGCGCGCTGGGTGCGTGGGTGCTGGACGAGGCCGCGCGGCAGATCGCGTGGTGGCGCTCCGAGCTTCCCGAGGCGGCGGGGCTGGAGGTGAGCGTGAACCTGTCGGCGCGCCAGCTCCGCGAGCCGGGGCTGGTGGACGCCGTGGCCGCCACCCTCCGCGAGCACCACCTGCCGCCCGGCGCCCTCAAGCTGGAGCTTACCGAGAGCTCGCTGGTGCAGGACCCCGCCGCCGCCGCCGTGGTGCTGCGCGCCCTCAAGAAGCGCGAGGTGCAGGTGTACCTGGACGACTTCGGCACGGGCTACTCGTCGCTGAGCTCGCTCCACCGCCTCCCGCTGGATGCCCTCAAGATCGACCGCTCATTCGTGGCGGGGCTGGACGGCGGCACCACCGGCGCGCACAAGGGCGCCGAGATCGTGCGCACCATCGTCGCGCTCGCCCGCAGCCTGGGCGTGCGCGTGGTAGCCGAGGGCGTCGAAACCCGCGAGCAGCTCGCAGCGCTGCATGACCTGGGATGCGACTTCGCGCAGGGCTACCTGATCGGCCGCCCCGTCCCCGCCGACGAGTTCGCCCAGGCGTTCCTGCAGGGGCAGGGGGAAAGCGAGCTGGTGGGGTGAGCGAAGCAAACTCCGCCATCCAGGAGCGAATGTGGCAATTTTGCACCTGGACTTTAAGAAGGTCCGTGTTCTTGAACGATCGAGGGAGCGCAGACACCTCCGTGCACCCGAACGCCACCTCGCACGCTCTGTCTGCGCCCGCATCGATAAGCGTTCACGGGGCAGATTCGGGCCGCTGACATTGGCGCGGCACGGGTAGATACGCAGCTCGATGAGCGGTGATCCGGCGCGGTTCTGGACGATTACC
>JAUJMI010000137.1 GCA_030446945.1 Longimicrobium sp.
GGGTAGCGTAACTCGTCCATCTGATCAGGGGGGTGTGGGCTCACTGGGCTACCCACGGGATCGCAAAACCCTCGGCATTCGAGTGGCACGGGGCATACGGCGCCTTCGGGGTGTCAACGCGACTGGTCCCCCAGGCGCGCGACTACATCGCCAACCAGGAACAGCGGCACCGCGTGGGCCTCGTGCACACAACCCTGGAGCTGGGCTCCGAAAACGGCCGCGCCTAAATCCCGGCCCCTCACACGAATGCCGACGCCGAGTCCGCGCAGGCGGACTTTGTGCTGTGGCTGCCGCGAGCTCACTCGCCCCGGACGGGTGCCTTGGCCTCTCACACCGGACCTGACGCATGACCACCAACACCATCCCCGCCGGCGGCGCGACGCACCTGGAATGCACCCGCTGCGGCGCCGAGTATGCGAGCGAGGCGCAACACCGGCTGTCGCCCTGCTGCGAAAAGCCGCTCTACCCGCGCTACGACCTGGAGGCGATCGGGGCGCGGCTGAAGCGCGACGATCTGCGCGGCCGCCCCGCCGACCTGTGGCGCTACGCCGAGCTCCTCCCCGTGCGCGACCCCGCCAACGCCGTGCGCCTGGGCGAGGGGTGGACGCCGCTGATCGAGACGCCGCGGCTGGCGGAGCGGCTCGGCGTGGCGCGCGTGTGGGTCAAGGACGAGGGCCAGAACCCCACCGCGTCGTTCAAGGCGCGCGGGCTGTGCATGGCCATCTCCCGCGCAAAGGAGCTGGGGATCCGCGAGGTCGCGCTCCCCTCCGCGGGGAACGCGGGGAGCGCCACCGCCGCCTACGCCGCCGCCGCGGGGATGCGCGCCCACATCGTGGTGCCGCGCGACACGCCCGTCCCCATCCTGCAGGAGATCCGCGCCCTGGGCGCCGACCTGGAGCTGCTGGACGGCCTCATCACCGACTGCGGCGTCCGCGTGGCCGAGGGCGCGCGGCAGCACGGGTGGTTCGACCTCTCGACCCTCAAGGAGCCGTACCGGGTGGAGGGGAAGAAGACGATGGGCTACGAGCTCGCCGAGCAGTTCGGGTGGACGCTGCCGGACGTGATCGTCTACCCGACCGGCGGCGGCACCGGGCTGGTGGGGATGTGGAAGGCGTTCGACGAGATGGAGCGGCTGGGCTGGATCGGCTCGCAGCGCCCGCGGATGATTACGGTGCAGGCCAGCGGCTGCGCCCCCATCATCCGCGCCTGGGAGGAGGGCGCCACCCACGCCGAGCCCTGGCAGGGCGCGCACACGTACGCCTCGGGGCTGCGGGTGCCGCGCGCGGTGGGCGACTTCCTGATCCTGGATGCCGTGCGTGCCTCCAGCGGCGCGGGCGTCGCCGTCCCGGACGAGGAGATGCGCGAGTGGACCCCCATCATGGGCGCCCTCACCGGCATCTTTGCCGCCCCCGAGGGCGCCGCCACCGCCGCCGCCGTCGCCCGCCTCCGCCAGGACGGCACCCTCAGCGGCGACGAAAGCGTGGTCCTCTTCAACACCGGCAGCGGCCTCAAGTACGTCGACCTCGACTGAGTAAAAACCTCACACAAAGCCCTTGGGGAGAGAACGACAAGCCACAGAGAATCCCTTCGCAGTTCTTTCTCTGTGCCTCCCTGTCTCTGTCTGAGCCCGCAGTTCATCAGCGGCCGCCGGGGCGCTCGCGTCGAACACAGATACATGCAAGCGCCCCTCCCCCAGGTGGTGATTGGGGGAGGGGCAGCGAGGTGACGAGCGGGGGAGGGGGCCTGCCGCCCCGCCTCAGCTCCGCATCACCCCGTACGTCTGCACCGTGACGGAACCCGGGCCCTGCACCCACACCTTCATCCCGGGGCGGAACGCGGGGGGCGCGGCCTGGAGCCGGACGATGCCGCCGTTGCGGGTGCGGAGCTGGAGGGCGCCGTCGGCGGCGCGCTCCACCACGCCCATGAACACCGGGCGTCCGTTGACGGAGATGACGTCGTAGTCGCTCGCCACCAGCGTGCGGTCCGCGGCGCGGCGGCCGCGCACCTCCACCCGCGCGCCGGAGAGAGAGCGGATCTCGCCGGCGAGCGGGCCGGTGACGTACACGCTCTCGCCCCCCTCGGCGACGACGACGGTTCGCACGTTCATCGGCGCCGAGCCCACCGACGCCGGGACTCCGACCACCCGCTCCTCCTGCGCGCCGCCCGGGGGTGGAACGGAGGCGGGACGGGTGCACCCCGCCAGCACGGCGGCCATCAGCATGAGAGTACGCATCAGCGGGTCCTCAGGACGGTTGCGAAAGAAAAGCGACCGGGGGGCGGGGAGCAAGAAACTCTCCCGTCCCCCCGGTCGTACCCGCCCGCGGTGCTACTTGGTCCGCATCAGGCTGATCCGCACCTCCGGCGCCGCGGGGTCCGCGGCCACCGAGGCGTTCGCCCGCATCCCGCCGGGGATGAGCGGCGCCAGCTCGCGGCGCTCGCGCGCCCGCAGCCGGGCCTCGATCCCCGCCGCGCTCTGCAGCAGCTCCTCGTTCAGCCCCGTGCCCGTGCGGTTGAAGAGCGGCACCGACGGGGAGAGCGAGGGCGAAGGCGGCCCCACCGGCACCGTGATCCCCGTGGCCACCACCGTCATCTGCGTGGTCGCGTTGTTGGCGCGCGACCCGAAGAAGGGGATCAGCGTGTACTCGCCCTCGCCCACGCACAGCGCCTGGGCGCTGGCGGCGGTGCCCTGGAACACCCCGCCCACCTCCAAGGTCACCGGCGTGCACGCGCCCGCCACCGTGGTGTTGACCAGCCCGGTGCGGATGTCGCCCGTGCCGCCCGCCGGGACCGCGAACCGCAGGTACGCCGCCGAGCCCGCGCTCACCGCCACCGTCCGCGGGGTCGCCGCCACCAGGGTGTCCACCTTGAGCGGGTAGCGCGCCGGCGAGGTGATCAGCGGGTAGATGCTGCGGAAGTTCCAGCTCGGCATCGTGAAGCGGCCGTCGACCCCGGTGGCCGTGTTGTCCGCGTACACCGCCACGGTCCAGTCGCGCAGCCACTCCACGGCGTCCACCCCGAAGACTGCTTCGTAGTTCGCCAGGCCCGCGGTGGTGCTGTTCACCAGCCTGAACCAGAGATCACGGTCGTTGCCTCCCTTCCGGTCCGCCGAGTAGCGGAGGAAGTTCCAGGCCGAGCCGCGGGTCGGCAGGTCGTCGTCCGTCTGGATCGGCGACTGCGGAGCTGGGTCCTCCAGGTACGTGCGGAACCGGCCGAAGTTGGAGATCGCGAAGGAGTTGAACGCGTCCCTCCGCTGCGCGGAGGCGCGGATCTCGTCCACGTCCAGGTCCATGCGCGGCGCGGTGCCGGCGGCGCCGTGGAAGACCAGCTCCTCGGCGATGTGGCTGAGGCCCTCGTTCAGCCACGTCTCCTCGCGGCTGTTCGTCATCTGCACGAACAGGCGGCGCGACGAGTTGATCAGGTGCTGGAGCTCGTGCGCGACGGTGCCCTGCGTGCTGCGGCGGACGGCCTCCTTGCTGCGCTTGTTGTTGTTCACCTCGCCGGTCGGGTCCGGCGCGAGGAGGTAGAAAATCTCCGCCTCGTTGCTCCCCGCGCACCCGCCCAGGCGGCCGTTCGCCACCTTTGGGAAGAGGTCGCGCCCGAAGAAGAAGCCGCCGAATACGCTGTTGGAGTTCGGGGGCGTCAGCTCGTTCACGGCGCGCGTGTAGAGGATGATCACCCGCCCGTTCCCGTCGTTGTCCAACGGCTCGCCGAAGTTCTGCGTGACGACGGGCCAGATCAGGTTGTCGAACGAGGTGGCGATCTCCTGGTACTCCGCCGCGGTGAAGCCGCCGGACGGGTTGGTGACGTCCTCGAAGATCAGCGCGCGCTGGCTGCTCGCCACCAGGCGCGCGTTCTTGAGGATCGGGCTGGCGCACGCCGAGTCGGAGCGGACGTTGAACGTACGTATCACATCGTTGGTGACGGTCACCGTGGCCGTGTCCGCGCGCCCGCTCGCGCTGGCGACGATCTGCGCCGTTCCCGGCGCCACGCCACGCACCACGCCGGCCTGCGTCACCGTGGCCACGGCGGAGTTCAGCGACTCCCACTGCACCGCCACGCCAGGTACGTTCTCCTGGTTGGGCCCGCGCACGGAAGCCGTCAGCGTGACCTCCTGGCCGACCGCCAGCGTGACGGCCTTCTGCGAGAGCGCAACGGCGGCGACCCGCGGACCGGAGGAGGTCGGGTTCTTGTCACAGGCGGCGACGGCGCCCGCCAGCAGGAGGACGGAACACAGGTGTCTGCGCATTACACCCCTGGGGGCGGAGGTAGGCTGGTTCGAACGTCTGTTCATCGGCTTGTAAGATAAACAATCGCAAAGGTTTGCATAAGGGGGTCAGGCGCGGTGTGGTCGCCCCGCCCCGGGGGTGCTATCTTGCCGCGCCCGACGCCCCGGTCCGCCGCGGCCCCGCTCACCACCAACGTCCGCGCCCATGACCAGTCCGGCCGCGCGCCACTTCCTCGCCATCCCCGACTTCACGCGCGAGGAGCTCCTCCGCACGCTCGAGCTCGCCGCGGCGATGAAGCGGGGCGAGTACCCCGAGCGGCCGCTGGCGGGAAAGACGCTCGCCATGATCTTCACCAAGAGCTCCACCCGCACCCGGGTGTCGTTCGAGGTGGGGACGTACCAGCTCGGCGGGCACGCGCTCTTCCTCTCCTCGCGCGACATCCAGCTCGGCCGCGGCGAGCCCATCCGCGACACGGCGCGCGTCCTGTCGCGTTTCGTGGACGGGATCATGATCCGCACCTTTGACCACCGCGACCCGGAAGAGCTGGCGCGCTACGGTTCCGTTCCGGTCATCAACGGCCTCACGGACCTCCTCCACCCCTGCCAGATCATGGCGGACCTGATGACCATCCGCGAAAATCTGGGCGACGACCTGTCCGGACTCAAGGTGGCGTGGGTGGGCGATGGCAACAACATGGCGAACTCCTGGCTCAACGCCGCCTACCGCCTGGGGTTCGAGCTGCGCCTCGCCTATCCCCCCGGTTACGCGCCGGACGCCTCCATCCTGGATCGCGCGCGCGGCACCGCCCGCATCGTGGTGACCCACGACCCGCGCGAGGCGGTGGAGGGCGCCGACGTGGTCAACACCGACGTGTGGGCATCGATGGGGCAGGAAGAGGAGTCCGCCCAGCGCGAGCGCGACTTCGCCGGCTTCCGTGTGGATGATACGCTCATGGCGAGCGCATCGGATCGCTCCATCTTCCTGCATTGCCTCCCCGCCCACCGCGGCGAAGAGGTCAGCGAGGAGGTGCTGGAGGGGCCGCGCTCGCGCGTGTGGGACGAAGCCGAGAACCGGCTGCACGTGCAGAAGGCCATCATGGCCCGGCTGATGGGGGGCGCGGAGTAGCGCGCGCCGCTGGCGCCGAAAATGCTCCGCGGGCGCCGGTCGCACGGGAGCGGAGCCGATCACACAACGAGGAGAAGACTGGATGCCTACGAGGAAAGCGAACGCCACCTGGGAAGGCGGGCTGCAAAGCGGGAAGGGGAGCTTCGAGGGGGAGAGCGGCGCCATCCAGGGGAGCTACTCCTTCGGCTCGCGCTTCGGCGACGCGGGCGGCACCAACCCGGAGGAGCTGCTGGCGGCGGCCGAGGCTGCGTGCTTCAGCATGGCGTTGGCCGTCGGACTGGAGCAGAACGGTACGCCCGCCACCCGCGTGCACACCGACGCGGCGTGCACCATCACCAAGGAAGCGGAGGGATTCCGCATCACCACGATCGCGCTCCGTTGCCTTGCGCAGGTGCCCAACGTCGACGCGGACACCTTCGCGAGCATCGCCGCGGCCACCAAGGCGGGTTGCCCGGTGAGCAAGGCGCTCGCCGGGGTCGACATCCAGCTCGACGCCGCGCTCGAATAGCGCGTCTTCGCGGCCAGCACCGGGGGCCCGGCTTCCCCACACGGGGAGCCGGCCCCCCGCGCTTTGCGGGGGTACACGTGCTTTCTCCTACAGCCGTGTAGGGGGTTGCCCCACGGCAGGAATCCTGCGTCGCTGCGCAACACTGCCGAGTCCCACCGGTCGCCGGCGCCCTCGCCCCGCGGCCATCGGCCCTGCACCACGTCAGCCGCCGGAGGCTACATGGGGATCGTCAAACGTGCTCTCGGATTCGTCGGCGGGCTGGGCTCCGGAAGAGACGCGAACCTCCCCGCGAGCTGGCCCCCCGGCCACCAGCGTGACGAGGTGGAGCGCAGGCTGGCATCGGATGAGCGCTCCCTGTCGCGCCTGGATCTGACCGGGGCGGACCTCACCGGGCTGGACCTGGCCGGCGTGGACCTGAGCCACTCCAACCTGCGCGACGTGAAGCTGGCGGGGTGCAACCTGGCGAGCGCGGACCTCACGGAGTGCTGTCTCTGCAACACGGACTTCAGCGGCGCCAACATGCGCGGCGCGGTCCTGCGCGACGCCAGCGGCCTGCGCACCGGCGCCATGCGGCCCGTGGTGCTTGAGCGCGCCGACCTCACCGGCGCCGACGCGCGCGGCATCGACCTGACGCGCGGGCGATTGGCGGGAGCCGTCTTGGAGGGCGCGAACCTCACCGAAGCCTCGCTGCACAAGGCCGACTTGAGCGGCGCGCGCCTGGCGAACGCCACCCTCAGCGGCGCCAACCTCCGCCACGCCCAGCTGGGCGACGCGGACCTGAGCGGCGCGAGGCTGGAGGCGGCGGACCTGGCCGGCGTGCGTGCGCACGGCGCGCGCTTCACCGGCGCCCGCTGCCGCCGCGCCAACCTGGGCGACGCCGTGCTGGAAGGGGCCGACCTCACCGGCGCCGACCTCGCGGACGCGGACCTGGGCGGCGCGACCCTGCGCGGGAGCCGACTGCGTGGCGCCAGCCTGCGCGGCGCCGATCTTGACAGCGCCGTCTTCGAAGCGGCAGAGCTGGACGGAGCCGACTTCTCCGGCGCCCACAACCACGCCCCGCAGGCGGGCGCGCACTTCGTTCCATCCCGATAGAACAGCTAGTCTCACGCGGAGACGCGGAGAAAAACAACACAAGAACACACAGGGGGCATGGAGGGAACCGCAAGCCACAGAGAAACCTTTTTGCGGTTCTTCCTCTGTGCCTCTGTGCCTGTGTGTGAGCCATGCAGTTGCGGTTTCCTCCGCGTCTCCGCGCCTCCGCGTGAGCCAATTACGATATCAGCAGACGCTCGCGATCACGCCTCGTACACCCGCAGCTCAAACCGCGGAATGGTAGCACGGAACTTGGCGCCCGCGGGCCGCTCGAACTCGTAGTATCCTTCCATGTGCCCCTCCGGGCCCTTGAGCACGCAGAAGCTCTGGTACTCGTGCACCCCGCCCGGCGGGATCACCGGCTGCTCGCCGATCACCCCCTCGCCCTCCACCTCGCTGTCGCCGACGCCCGCGTCATGGATGTACCAGTGGCGCCACCTGAGCTGTGCCGGCTCGGGGCCCACGTTCTCGATGCGCATCTGGTAGGCGAAGACGTAGCGCGGCTCCTGCGGGTCCGAGTGGTCGGGGAGGAAGAAGGGTTGCGCCGTCACGCGGATCCCCTCGGTAATCGCATAGTAGAACATCGCTCTCCGCGGGCCTCGTGAATGGATCGGCCGTCAGGATAACCCGCGCTCCGATCCGGGTCAAACTCGCCGCTGTCGCACCCCGCGCCGCCGCCGTAGATTCGCCCGCTTCACCCTCCCTTCGGTCCACCCTCCTCCCGTACCGTCCCGTGGAGCACCTCAAGCAGCTGATCCGCGACATCCCGGACTTCCCGCAGCCCGACATCCTCTTCCGCGACATCACCCCCCTCCTCGGCCACCCCACCGCCTTCCGCGAGGTGGTCGCCGCCCTGGCCGAACGCTTCCGCGGCCGCGTGGACGTCGTCGCGGGGATCGAGTCGCGCGGCTTCATCTTCGGCGCGCCGCTGGCACTGGAGCTGGACGTGCCCTTTGTCCCCATCCGCAAAGTCGGCAAGCTCCCCGGCGAGAAGCTCACCCGCGAATATGCGCTGGAGTACGGTACCGCCACCCTCGAGATCCACACCGACGCGGTGGGCCCCGGCCAGCGCGTGCTGGTGCTCGATGACCTTCTCGCCACCGGCGGCACCGCCCGCGCCGCCGCCGGCCTCATCGAGGCGGTCGGCGGCAGCGTGGAAGCCGTCGCCGTGGCGATCGAGCTTCTCTTCCTCGATGGACGCGGCGCGCTGGAGGGGTACGAGGTGCATTCGCTGGTGCAGTATTGAAGACGTACGACCGTGGCACGATGTTCGCTCTTGCAAACGTGCGTATCCAGAGCTAACCCGTTGCCCGAGGCTCGTTTATGAAATCAATGCTGGTTCGTTGGGCCGCGGCGGCGGCCATAGTAGTGGGGGCGGCGGCACCCGCGGTGGCCGGTTCGGGGGACGCTGCGTCCGCCCGCGAGGACGCCGCGGCCTTCTCCCTCACCATCGACCTCTCCGACCGCAAGCTGTACGTGATGGAAGGGGACGACTTGGTGGACAGCTACTCGGTGGCGGTGGGGAAGCCGAAGCACCCCACCCCGCGCGGCACCTTTACGGCAAGACGCATCGTGTGGAATCCGCCCTGGGTTCCGCCCAACGAGCGCTGGGCCCGCGACAAGCGCCCGCGCGATCCGGGC
>JAUJMI010000514.1 GCA_030446945.1 Longimicrobium sp.
GTCGCTGGCGCGAAGAGGCCGGACGCTGTTACATTATGGATTGGTCCCCTTGTGCGCCCCGCATGCTGCGGGGCGCACGCTACGTTTTTCCCAAGTGCGAAGATGCTGGAAGAGCTCAAGAACAGGCTGGGCGAAGAGATCGAACGGCTCACGCACGAGCTCCAGGTGACGCTGCCGGAGGCGATCAAGAAGGCGGTGGAGCACGGCGACCTGCGGGAGAACTCGGAGTACAAGTCCGCGCTGGAGCGGCAGCAGTTCGTGCAGGCACGCCTCAACCACCTGACGCGCCGCGCGGGCGAGCTGTCCAAGATCGACATCTCGCAGATCCCCGCGGACCGCATCGGCTTCGGCTCGCGCGTGACGGTGGTGGACGTGCGCACTCGTGAGGAGGAGACGTACTCGCTGGTCTTCGGCGACTACATCGACATCGACAGCGGGCAGATCTCGGTGGCTTCCCCGCTCGGCCAGGCGCTGATGGGGAAGAAGAAGGGCGAGACCGTCTCCCTCACCCTCCCGCGCGGCGAGCGCAAGCTCAAGATCAAGTCGATGACCACGCTCGCGCAGATGGCGGAGAGCAAGGTAGACGAGTAAACGGCGCGGCTCACACAGAGACACGGAGGCCCGGAGAAAGATGCTTTCTTCGGGCTTCCGTGTCTTTGTATGCGAATGTCTTCAGCGAGTCCACCACTCGCGGCGGGACCTTGATCTCCACGCGCTCGAGCAGCACGAGCGGGAGGCGCGCGCCGTCGACGACCGCGAAAAGCACCACCCGAAGCCAGAGAATGGCTCCGGCGGTGGGGCGCCCGGTGAGCCCGTGCCAGGTGGTTACGTCCCGGGCGAGCGCGGCGGCCACGGTGGCGATCGAGTCCCCGCCGGAGTCGAGCGGAGTGCTCTCCGCCTGGACCACGGAGTCCGTGACCATCGGCGCGGTGCCGCCGGGCGGGGAGTCGTAGCTGACCCCCACCTCCAGGACCCGCGCCTTGGCCGCCGCCCGTCCCGACCTGCCAAATTGGCTGCAGCACCTGCGCGAACGCTTCCGGCAGGGTGGAGCGGGACGGGAGGGGGCCGACCCGGCTCACCTCGATCAGCGGGAGCACCGGCGTGGCGAAGGTAAGCGGCGTCGTGCGGTACACGAGCTCGTCGCTGGTGCGCAGCGGCGCGCCGGCCGAGAGGCTCGCATTCCTCACCACGCGAAACGTGCTGCGCGCGGTCTGGCGCGAGAAGAGGTCCAGTGCGCTCCAGCGGAGCGTCAGGGCGTCCACGTCGCCGCACGCGTAGCCGCACCGGTGCCAGCCGTCCCCTGCCCCGCCGGCAGCGCCACGGGTGCCGCCGCGGGCCTCTGGCCGTTGATCGACGGCCACTGCTCCGCCCGCGCGCGATCGAACGCGGAGCCGTTCCCTGGCGCGCGAAGACGTCGAGCTGCCCCCTGGCCGCGCCGCCGAAGCCGATTACAAAGATGTCCGTCTCGGCTGCCGGGGCGGCGTCCGACGCGAACGGCGGAACCCCGTCGGCGGTCCCCACCTGCGCGATCCAGCGGTCCGTGACGGACGCGACCAGCGCCGTGACGGCCGCTACCACCGCCTGAGCGGTCGGCCCATGGCGCGTGGGCTCTGCCTCGGCCGGCATGGCCGCAGCCGGGATACGCGGGAGGAGCGGCGCGAGCGTCGGCCATGCGGCCTGGAACGCGGCGAGCTCCTGGAACAGCCCGGTCACGGCGCCGTCCTGCTCGCGGAAATTGGCTACCGCGGGGGGCGGATCGATGGGAAGGTTGTAGGCGACTTCGACCCAGAGGTCGTCCTGCGCGCCCTTCGCCGGCGTGGCGACTTCCGCCGTGTGATTCCACTCCAGCGCGCCGCGGATGGCGTCGGCATCAAGCGCAGACGGCTCGCTCGCGCCGCTCGCCGTCTGCCGGACGGGCATCGCCGCGGGGAAGCCGCGAAGGTACGGGGACGTGCAGCGGCCGGAGCGGCAGCACCATCGCCTCCGCGCCTTCTGTGAGCACGAGATCGAGTCGCTGAGAGCCTGAGTGGGAATGGTGCGGGAACCGGCGCTCCACGCCGCGAAGCTCGTACGCCGCAGCCACCCGCAGGATAGACGCCCGCCGTGCCTCCGCTGCCGAGACCATGAACGTGAGGTAAGGCGGTGCGGCGTCCGAAGAGGTTGCAGCGGCAGCGTAGCGGTGCTTGCGGAGTACTCGGCCTGCGTCTCACCGCGAGCGGCCACCAGGCCGAAGGACGAGGAGGCTCCCTGTTTCCCTTCACCGGCCACTTGCATGGACGCGGTCACCTGCCACCACGGC
>JAUJMI010000138.1 GCA_030446945.1 Longimicrobium sp.
CTACATGATCCGCTACGGACCCGCGGGGTGGTCGTACAAGGACTGGGCGGGGATCGTGTACCCGGCCAGGAAGCCGCGCGGCTTCGACGAGCTCCAGTACATCGCGGAGTACTTCTCGGCGGTGGAGATCAACTCCACCTTTTACCGCCCGGCCACGGAGAAGACGGCGCGCAGCTGGGTGGCGCGGGTGGAGCACCGGCCGGACTTCCGCTTCGCCGCCAAGCTGTACCAGCGCTTCACGCACCAGCGCAAGAGCGCGTGGACGGCGGACGAGGTGCGCGAGGTGCGCGACGGGATGGACCCCATCCTGGAATCGGGGCGGATGGGGGCGCTCCTCCTCCAGTTTCCCTGGTCGTTCCGGCGCACGGACGAGAACCGGGAGTGGCTGGACGACGTGGCGACCACCTTCAGGGACTTTCCGCTGGTGCTGGAGGTGAGGCACGAGAGCTGGAACACGGCGGCGTTCTTCGAGGCGCTGGCGGACCGCGGGATCGGCTTCGTGAACATCGACCAGCCGCTCTTCGGCGACTCCATCGCCCCCAGCGCCCACGCCACCTCGCGCGTGGGGTACGTGCGGGTGCACGGAAGGAACTACCAGGACTGGTTCCGCGACAGGGCCGAGCCGCACGAACGCTACGACTACCTCTATCCGGCCCGCGAGCTGGAGCCGTGGGCCGGGCGCGTGACCGAGATCGCCGAGCAGTCCGCCGCCGAAGACGTGTACGTGGTCACCAACAACCACTTCCGCGGCAAAGCCGTCACCAACGCGCTGATGCTGCAGTCGATGGTGGAGGGGAAGAAGGTGCCCGCCCCGCCCGGCATCTTCCCCGAGTACGGCGAGGTGCTGGAGCCGTACGCCGAGCCGCACGAGCCGTCCGCGCCCGCGTGACGCGATCCGTTCCCGACGAAGCTTGCTGCGCCGCACGGGGATGGGTTAGATTGCGGGGAAGCCACCCCCTCCCCTCCATCGTGACAATCCCGCACATGCGTATCCTGTTCGCCGCCGTCCTGGCGGCTCCGCTCGCCGCGTCCGCCCTCGCGGGGCAGGCGCCGCGCATCACCGAGGAGGGCGACCCCTCGGTACGCAGCGACACCGTGTACAAGCTGGCGGTGAAGCCGCAGGACCACCCCGACGAGCCGTCGATCCTCCTGCTGGACGACGGCGTCGTGCGGCTGGAGGCGGACGGCACCGGCGAACGCACCTACCGCTACGTGGGCCAGGTGCTGACGCAGGACGGCGTGGAGGGGTGGGGCGAGCGGACCCTCTCGTGGGACGGCACGCGGCAGCGGCTGCGCCTCAACTGGGCGCGCGTGGTCGACGCGGCCACCGGCAAGGTGATCAGCGACAAGCCGGTGCACGACCAGGAGAGCCTGGCGCCGGTGTCGATGTCGTCGCCCGTGTACACGGACCAGAAGCTCCGCCGCCTGTCGCTGGGCGGGGTGGCGCCGGGGACCATCGTGGACCTCAGCTACACGGTGGAGTCGCTGAAGCCGGTGCTGGAGGGCGACTTCCTGGACAGCTGGAGCGTGCACACGGCGAGCCACACCCGCCGCTCGCGCTACCTGCTGGACCTCCCCGCCTCGCTCACGACGCGGCTGCTGGAGCGGAACCTGAACTTCCGCCGGCGCGAGCGGGTGGCCGGCGAGCGGCGCGTGTACGAGTGGATCACCAGCGAGGTGCCCAAGGTGGAGGGCGAGCGCTTCATGGCGGACTCCAACGGTGTCTACATGTCGATTCAGGTGGGCGGCAACGTCGGCTGGCCGGCGATCGCGCGCTGGTACGGCGAGCTCTCCAAGGACCGCTACGCCCTGACGCCCGCGCTGGAGGCGAAGCTGGCGGAGGTGGTGAAGGGCTCGCGCACCCGTGAGGACTCGCTCCGCGCGCTGCACCGCTGGATCGCGCAGGACCTGCGCTACGTGTCGCTGTCGCTGGGGATCGGCGGATACCAGCCGCGCATGCCCGCCTCGGTGCTGGAGACGCAGTACGGCGACTGCAAGGACAAGGCGACGCTCTTCGTGGCGCTGGCGCGGCGGATGGGGGTCAACGCGTATCCCGTCCTCCTCTCCTCGGCCGGCGGCGTGGACGAGAAGTTCCCGTCGGTCAACCAGTTCGACCACATGATCGCGGCGGTCGAGGTGCCGGGGCGGCCGGGGTACACGTACCTCGACCTGACCTCGGCGCTGACGCCGTTCGGCTCCATCATCCCGTCGTATCAGGGCGAGTTCGGGCTGGTGGTGCACCCGGACGGGCGCGGCGAGCCGATCCGCTTCCCGCTCGACCCGCCCTCGGCCAACCGCGCGGAGACGCTGATCGCGGGCGAGCTGGACGCGGAGGGGATCTTCCGCGGCTCGATGACCGCGCGCTCCAGCGGCGCGGTGCAGTACTCGATGCGCAACGCCTTCTCCAGTCCGCTCTCGGCCAAGGACCGCGAGGAGGTGGGGCGCACGCTGGCGCAGGGGATGTTCGACGGCGCGAAGGCGGACAGCGTGGAGTTCTTTGACGGCCGCGACCTGCGCGCCGAGCCGCGCACGCGGGTGTGGGTGAGCGGCGGGCGCGCGGCCTCCGCCTCCGGCGGCACGCTGATCCTGACCCTACCGCTGGGCAACGGCTCCTCCACCCAGCTGATCTCGGCGCTCGAGGCGGCGCCTTCCCCGCGCCGCTTCCCCATCGACGTGGCCGGGGTGATCGGGCCGGTCGAGTCGGTGAGCGAGCTTCGCCTGACGCTGCCGGAGGGGTACAAAGCCCGGCTCCCGCAGGGTGTCCGCACCACGAGCGCCTTCGGCACCTACGCCGCCGAGTTCGCGCAGCAGGGCCGCGAGCTGCGCGTCACCAAGCGCATAGCCGGCACCCGCGGCACCCTGCCGCCGGAGAAGATCGGCGAACTGCTGGCGTGGCTGAAGGAGATGTCCAAGGACGACGTGCGCTTCCTGGTGCTGGAGGAGGCAGCCGGGGGGTGAATCCGGCGGGCGAAACCGCTGGAAACAACCGCGGGAAACCGGGGGCTGAAGCCCGCGGCTGGACACGGGAAGACGGCTGAAGCCGTCTCGAGTGCCGTCGGCTGAGGTGCATTCCCGGGGCACGGGCGCGATAATGCCCCTACAGCACGTCGGGGGGGGGGCGGGGCCATTCGGCTTCCGCCTGAGGTGACGAGCGGGGGTGAGGGCTACCCGATCAGGTCCCCCGCGACGCTGAGCAGCAGCGCGTCGCGGCCGTCGGTGAGGGCCTCGCGCGCCGTGCGGAAGCGCAGCCCCGAGCGCTGGCACGCCAGGTCGCACAGGCGCAGGATGCGCGCGACGCCGTCCGCGTCCAGGGCCTGGCGGGTGCTGGTGAGCGGGGGCGCCTCGTGGGCGCCGGCGTCGTGCGCCTCCAGCAGCGCCTGCGTGCGCGAAAGGACGGCGGCGCGCACATACAGCTCCAGCGCCATGTCCGCGATGCGCGTCACCACGAACTGGCGGTCCACGATCGCGCGGCCGTGGCGGCGGATCATCCGCTCGGTGGCCACGCGCAAGTCGCGGGTGTGGTCCACCAGGTAGTCGAAGTGGCGGCGCAGGGAGGGGTGCACTTCGCGCGCGATCTCCGGCTCGCCGCCGCCCAGCGCCATCCTCACCCGCTCAGTGGCGAACTCGCTGAGCAGCCCGAACTGCTTCACCGGCTCGCGCAGCGCCTTCCCGATCGCCTTCAGGTACTCCCCCGGCTCCTGCATCCCGCTCAGCCCCACGAAGAGGCGCAGGATCTCGTTGGTCCCCTCGAAGATGCGGGTGATGCGCGCGTCGCGGTACATGCGCTCGTACGGGTACGGCTTCACGAAGCCGCGCCCGCCGGTGATCTGCACCAGCTCGTCCACGGCGCGATCCAGGGCGTCGCTGTTCCACACCTTGGCCGCCGCCGATTCCAGCGCGTAGTCCACGTCGCCGCGGTCGGCGAGGCCGGTGGTGAGATAGGCGACGCTCTCGGCCGTGTAGGCGTCGGCGGCCATGGCGGCCAGCTTCCCCTGGATCAGCTCGTACTCGGCGATGGCCTTGCCGAACTGCCGCCGCTCCGTGGCGAACTCGGCGGCCATGCGCAGGCACTGCTTGACCCCGCCCGCCGCCCCCGCGCTCAGCCCCTGGCGGCCGGAGTTGAGGATGCGCATCGCCAGCTTGAAGCCGTCGCCCACCTCGCCCAGCACGTTCTCCACCGGCACGTGCACGTCGCGGAAGTGGAGCTCGGTCTGATTGGAGCCGCGCGCGCCCATCTTGCGCAGCACCTTGCCTCGCTCGTACCCCGGCATGCCGGGGCGCAGGATGAAGGCGGTCACGCGGTCCACCGTCTTCCCGTTCCGCTCCACCGCCGTCTGCGCGAAGGCGACGATCACCTCGCTGAACGACCCGTTGCCGATCCAGATCTTGTCCCCGTTCAGCACCCAATGCTTGCCGTCGCCGGAACGGACTGCGCGGGTGCGGATGCCGTTGGCGTCGCTCCCGGCCTCCGGCTCGGTGAGGGCGAACGACGCGAACCACTCCCCGCTTGCCGCCCTGGGAAGGTAGAGGCGCTTCTGCTCCTCGGTCCCCGCCAGCTGGATCCCCTTGATGCCGATGGACAGGTGCACGCCCAGCACGATGGCGAGCCCCACGTCGTAGCCGGTGACGAACTCGAAGACGCGGCAGTACGCGCTCTGCGACAGCCCCATTCCCCCGTACTCCGTGGGGAGCGAGATGCCGAAGAGGCCGATGCGCCTGAGCCCCTCCATGACCTCGGCGGGGATCCGCTCGTTCTCGTCGATCCACTCGCGGTCCAGGTTGGCGTCGAGGTACGCGCGCAGCTCGTCCAGGAAGGCGGTGACGCGCCGGTCCTCGTCGTCGGTGATGCGGGGGTACGGGAAGAGGATCGAGTCGTCGATGGTCCCGGTGAAGAGCTGCCGGGTGAACGAGGGCATTGCGTCGGGCATCGGGGTCCTTCCGTGCGATGAGTACCAGCCAGGTCGCGTTGAGTGTATCCCGTGCCCCGCCCGGGGGGAAGGCTTGTTCGGCTCTACGCCCGCTTCTTGCGTAAGCCCGGTCCGCACCCCCGACGACCTGACCCTGCGCGCTCTCCCTCTTCCTACGGCCATGGCATCACCGACCATTCTCCTGGTGGAGGACAACCCGGACAACCGCGCCATCTACGGAACGATCCTGCGCCATTTCGGCTACCAGGTGGCGGAGGCGGAGACGGGGGAGGACGGCATCCGCGTGGCGCGCGAGATCGGCCCTTCGCTGATCCTGATGGACGTGGCGATGCCGGGGATGGACGGCTGGGAGGCGACCCGTATCCTCAAGGGCGACCCGGCCACCGCCTCCATCCCCGTGATCGCGCTCACCGCCCACGCCATGTCCGAGGACCGCAAACGCGCCGAAGACGTCGGCTGCGACGGCTACCTGAGCAAGCCGGTGGAGCCCCGCCGCGTGGTGCAGGAGGTGGAGCGCTTGCTGGCGGCCTCGGCGGCGCCGGGCGAGTAAGCTCGCGGCAACGAAAGCACAAAGTCCGCCTGCGCGGACTCGCGCCGACGGACCCCTCGCAGGGTGTGATTCATCACGCGCGCCTTTTCCCCGATTCAGACCCCCGCTCTACACACCCGGACTCGCAGGGCAGCCCCACGTGGCTGCCCGTCGGCGGCATGCGACGTGGCCCGCGGCAGGAGCCCACGCAGGAGCGCCGTTCCAGGAGCGACTAAAGGCCGCTGGAACCACACGAAGTCCGCCTCCGCGGACTCGGGGTCCAATCCCGCGTTTTTCGAGCCGGCTTCAGCCGCCTTCCCGTAGTTCCAGCCGGGGGCTTCAGCCCCCGGCGACCCGGCACAATCCCACCCCCCTCACGGTAGCGCGAACACGAAGAGCGCGCTCCCCCGCGGCGCGCCGTACATCTCCGGCGCGTATCCCTCCAGCCAGCCGCCCCAGCCGGTGGGGACGGCGACGTACTGCTTGCCGCGCACGCTGTACGTGACCGGATTGCTGTGGATGCCGTTGCCGGTCTGGTAGCTCCACACCATGGCGCCGGTGCGCGCGTCCCACGCGTTGAAGCGGCCGTTGGGCTCGCCGGTGAACACCAGGCCGCCCGCGGTGCTCAGCACCGAAGCGACCATGGGGTGCTGGCTGCGCCACGACCACACCTCGCGCCCGTTGACGTCGATCGCCTTGAGGTACCCCGACTGCTCGTAGGTGCGCACATCCGCCTCGCCGCCCAGGTAGAACAGGCTCTCGCGGAACACCGTGGGGCCGCGCTTGAACCGGGCGCACGCATCGATCACCGGGACGTAAAAGAGCCCCGTCTGCGGGTTGTACGACGCGTGAGGCCACTCCTTGGCCCCCGCGGGCCCCGGGCAGATCTCCGTGCCCTGGGGGGTTGGGATGAGGCGGGTGGTCACGCGGCCCGTGGTGCCGTCGATGGTGCCCCAGGTGGCGCGGGCGAACGGGGCGGCGCGCACCAGCTGGCCGTTGGTGCGGTCCAGGACGAAGAAGTAGCCGTTCTTGTCGAAGTGGCCCAGGAGGCGCCGCCCCCCCTGCTCGAAGAGGATGTTCTCGTTGACGCCGTCGTAGTCCCACACGTCGTGCGGCGTCCACTGGTAGTGCCAGCGGAGCGCGCCGTCGTCCGGATCGATGGCGACCACGGCGCTGGTGTACAGGTTGCTCCCCGGGCGCGGGCCGCCGTCGAACACGGGGCCGGGGTTGCCGGTGCCCCAGTACACCAGGTCCAGCTCCGGATCGTAGGTGCCGGTGATCCAGGCGGTGCCGCCGCCGCGCGCCCACTCCTCGGCGGGCCACGACTCGGAGCCCGGCTCCCCCGGCTTGGGGACGTTGTAGCGGCGCCACACGCGGTTTCCCGTGGACTGGTCGAATGCGTCGATGTGGCCGCGCACGCCGTACTCCGCCCCGGAGCTGCCGACGATCACCAGGTTCTTGACGATGAGCGGCGCCATCGTCGCGCTCTCGCCCGCGCGAACGTCGGCCCACGTCTTCTGCCAGACGGGGCGTCCGTTGGTGGCATCCAGCGCCACGAGCTGCCCGTTCTGCGTGGCGAGGAACACCCGGCCAGCCGCCACCGCCACGCCGCGGTTGACG
Organism: Longimicrobium sp.; assembly: GCA_030446945.1. Lineage (GTDB taxonomy): Bacteria > Gemmatimonadota > Gemmatimonadetes > Longimicrobiales > Longimicrobiaceae > Longimicrobium. The sequence continues at coordinate 7,078 of JAUJMI010000138.1, forward strand.
TTGCCGCAGCAGAGGGGCACGTCCAGCGGGATCTCGTGCTTGTACTGCCAGAGCTGCTCGCCGGTGGCGGCGTCCAGCGCCCACACGTATCCGTCCCACCCGGAGATGAACATCACCCCGTCCACCACGATGGGGGCCGCCTCCCACGAGAAGGTGGCCGGATTGGCGATCAGGCCCAGCGGCGCGAACTGGAAGTTCCAGGCGGGGCGCAGTCCGCGCACGTTGCCGGTGTTGATCTGGTCGAGCGAGCTGAAGCGCTGGCCGTCGTAGGCGCCGTAATAGGTGAGCCAGTTCTGCGGCTCGGAGCGGGCGCGGCGGATGCGCTCGCCGTCGACGCCCTGCGTGACGGGCGGCGCCGAGCCGCGCATCGCCTCGTTGAAGGCCGTCATCGGCTTGCTGACTTCGGTGACCGGCCAGTTGGGCGGGGCGCTGGCGCATGCGGCCGCGCCGCCGAGAACGAGGAGCGCGGAGGCGCGCCGTACGGTTCGGATCACGGTTCTCGCCTCAGTGCCGGGGCTGCCGGGGACGATCCAGCTTCGCTTCCGGGGGGACCTCGCCGCTCACCATGATCAGCCCCAGCATCCCGCGCGGGGCGTGGTTGGCGACGGGGCACCCGAACCAGTAGAGCCCCGGCTGGTCCAGCCGGATGCGCGCCCGGCCGTGGGAGCCCACCGGCAAAAAGAGCGCGTGCCGGTTCCCCGCGTTGGGGAGGAAGGCGGCGTGGTACGAGTAGGGGTCCTCGTTGTAGAAGTCCAGCTCCAGCTCGCCGCCGCGCGGCATCACGACGATGGCCGGGTACCAGATGTACTCCCCCTTGGGCACGCGCACGGTGGCGCGCATCACCCCGTCGCTTCCCACCTTGGCGCGGTCCAGCCCGCCGTGCGCAAAGAGCCGCGCCACGACCTCCTCGTTGGGATCGTCGACGCGCGGCAGCTCGTTGACGAGCCGCACCACGCGGGGGTTGAGCTGCTTCAGCACGCTCGGCCTCAACAGCTTCACGTACTCGCAGGACGAAAGGGCCACGGCTGCCAGCAGGGGCAGCAGCACGCGGTTCAGGCGTTTGCGCGGCATGGCGCGGCCTCGCGGTGCGCAGGATCGGATACGACGAAGCGCCGGAGCGCCCGTCGATTTTGGATCCTGATCCACGCGCATTTCACGTGCCGCAACATCAGGCGAGTTCGTTGCAGACCCGAGCATTTTGCTGGGGCCTACGGCAGGCGCCCGGGGTGCGGCGCGGGGAACTCGTTGGAACGACAGCACAAAGCCCCCCTGCGCGGACTCACGCCGCCGGAGCACTGGTAGGGCGTGATTCATCCCTCCCTCTCCCCGTCTCGACCACCGCCGCCCGCACCCGGCCCCCGGGTCTGCACCGCGGCCCGCCCCCTCGGGTGGAGGAGGCGGGCCACTTTGGATGTCGAACATGGGATGGGGCG
>JAUJMI010000139.1 GCA_030446945.1 Longimicrobium sp.
GCGCAGCTGACCCCCGTGAAAGGGACCGCCATGACGCCGATACTGTCCGCCGCCACCCCCGCCGCCGCCGCCCGGAGCGCCGCCGGTCCTGTTCTGCTGCTCAGCCATTGAGATCTCCCTCAGAACTCGAGGCCGCCCTCGCGGGCGCCCTCGGCAAAGGCCTTGACGCGGCCGTGGTACAGGTAGCCGCCGCGATCGAAGACCACCTGGGTGATCCCCATCTCCCTGGCGCGCTCGGCGAGCGCGCGGCCCGCGGCGCGGCTCTGCTCGGTCTTGGTCTGCTCGGCGCGCTGGGCGCGGAGGTCGCCGTTGAGCGTGGAAAGGCCCACCAGGGTCCTCCCCGCCACGTCGTCCACCACCTGCCCCTCGACGTTGTTGAGCGACCGGTACACCACCAGCCGCGGCCGCTGCTGCGTGCCGTTGACCTTGGCGCGTACGCGGCGGTGACGCCGCTCGCGGCGGTCCCGGCGCGACTTGATGCGCAGTCTCTTCGCCATCGTTCCGTTCCTGTTGGTTGACTATGCGATGATTCGCCTTACGTGGGAGGGGGCGGCTTACTTGCCGCCCGCCTTCCCGGCCTTCCGGCGGATCACCTCGCCCTGGTACTTCACGCCCTTCCCCTTGTACGGCTCGGGGGGGCGAAGGGAGCGGATCTCGGCCGCCACCTGGCCGACGACTTCCTTGTTGCTCCCGGAGATCTCGACGGTGGTGGGGTTCACGGCGCGCAGGGTGATCCCCTCCGGCGCCTTGTAGTCGATCGGGTGCGAGAAGCCCAGCGCGAGGGTCAGCCCAAAAGGCTTGGTCTCGGCGCGGTACCCCACGCCCACGATCTCCAGCGTCTTGGTGAAGCCGGTGGTGACGCCCTCCACCATGTTGGCCACCAGCGTGCGGCTGAGGCCGTGCAGCGCGCGGTGCGTGGGCGCGTCCGAGGGACGCTCCACCAGGATGTTCCCCTCCTCGCGGCGCACGATCACCTCGCGGTGAAGGGTGCGGGCGAGCTCGCCCTTGGGGCCCTTTACGCGCACGTGCTGGCCGTCGATCGTAACGTCCACCCCGCTGGGGATGGCGATCGGCCTTCTTCCGATTCGCGACATCTTGGCTCTCCTCGCGGTTAGTAGACGATGGCGAGGAGCTCGCCGCCGATCTTGGCGGCGCGGGCCTCGCGGTCGGTCATCACCCCGCGCGAGGTGGAGATCACGGCCATCCCCAGGCCGTTGCGCACCCGCGGGATCTCTTCCACGCCCACGTAGCGGCGCAGCCCCGGCTTGGAGACGCGCTTGAGCTCCCGGATGATCGGCTTCTCCTGGTAGTACTTCAGGTACAGCCGAAGCACACCATGCTTGCCGTCGTCCAGCAGCTTGTAGTCGTGGATGTACGCGTTGTCCTTGAGGAGACGCGCGATCTCCGTCTTGAGCTTCGACACCGGCATGTCCACCCGGCGCTGGCGCGCCATACCCGCATTGCGGATACGAGTGAGCATGTCGGCGATGGGGTCGGTCATCATCGCCCGATTCTCCTATAGTATCCGGCGCGGAGGCGGCCGGACTGGTAGGAAGTTAGAAAGGACACAGCGCCTTCGCGCCGCGCGCCAGATCCCGGAGAAACGCTCCGGCAACGGCGCGGCGCGCGCGGCGCTGCGGGTTACCAGCTCGCCTTGCGCACCCCGGGGATCTCCCCGGCCAGCGCCATCTGCCGGAAGCAGATGCGGCAGAGCCCGAACTTCCGCAGCACCGCGCGCGGGCGGCCGCACCGGTTGCACCGGTTGCGGTGGCGCACCTCGAACTTCTGCTTGCGGTTGTTCCGTTCGATCAGGGCCTTGCGTGCCATGGACCGTGCCTAGAGTCGTTGCGATTGCGCCGGGCGTCGGTGCCCGGACAACAGTGCCCAGTGCCTGGTGCTCAGTGCCAGTGGGCTCGTGCCGGCGCCCGGTATCCGCAAACATAACGGAATCAGGCACTTGGCACTAGGCACCAGGCACTCGGCACTGCGGTTTTACCCCGCGTTCACCTGCACCGGGGTCTCGCCCCGGAACGGCACGCCCAGCTCGCGCAGCAGCGCCAGCGCGAGGTCGTCGCGGTTGGTGGACGTCACGATGGTGATGTCCATGCCGTGGATCTTGTCCACCTTGTCGTAGTTGATCTCCGGGAAGATCAACTGCTCCTTCACGCCCAGCGTGTAGTTGCCGCGCCCGTCGAAGGAGCGGGTGGACACGCCGCGGAAGTCGCGGATGCGCGGCATCGCCACGTTGACCAGCCGGTCCAGGAACTCCCACATCCGCTCGCGGCGCAGCGTGACCGCCGCGCCGATGGGCGAGCCCTCGCGGAGCGCGAAGTTGGAGATCGCTTTCTTGGCCTTGGTCACCACCGCCTTCTGGCCGGTGATCTGGCCCAGCTCGGCCACCACCGCGTCCAGCAGCTTGGGGTTCTTGGGCGCCTCGCCCAGCCCCACGTTGATGACGATCTTCTCGAGCGTGGGGAGCTGCATCACGTTCTCGATCCCCAGGTCCTGGCGGAGCTTGGGGCGCGCCGTCTCTTCGTAGTAGCGCTGAAGGCGGGGCTTCTCGCGGCCCGCGCCGTTCTCTGCGTTCGACATCGTTCAGTCTCCGCTCCGTATCCCCCGCGCGGCCTCTGGGGGCCCGGGGGGGCGGTCACGCGCGGGGACCGGCGCGCCATGTGCGCGCGGCCCCCGGGCAAAGTCAGTCCAGCAGCCGCGGGATGGCGTTCCCCGAGCGCACCGAGATGCGCTGGCGCTTCCCGTCTTCGCCCACCCCGGCGCGCACCCGCGTGGGCTCGCCCGTGGTGGGGTCCAGCAGCATCACGTTGGACGCGTGCACCGGCGCCTCGAACTGCACGATCCCGCCTTCCGGCGACACCTGCGAGGGCTTCATGTGCCGCTTGCGCATGTTCACGCCCTGGATGACCACCCGATTCTTCTCGGGCTCCACGCGGAGCACCACCCCTTCCTGCCCCTTGTGGTTCCCCGAGATCACCTTGACGCGGTCGCCGCGGCGGATCTTCATCTTGGCCATCAGATCACCTCCGGGGCCAGCGAGACGATCTTCATGTAGCGCTTGTCGCGCAGCTCGCGGGCGACCGGCCCGAAGATGCGGGTGGCGCGGGGCTCGCCCGCGTCGTTGATGATGACGGCGGCGTTCTCGTCGAAGCGGATGTACGAGCCGTCCTTGCGCCGCACGTTGCTGGTGGTGCGCACGATCACGGCCGTGGCCACGTCGCCCTTTTTCACCGTGCCGTCCGGGAGCGCGTCCTTGACGGCGATGATCACGCGGTCGCCGATGGAGGCGTAGCGGCGCTTGCTTCCGCCCAGCACGCGGATCACCAGGGCGCGCTTGGCGCCCGAGTTGTCGGCGATGCGGACGATGGATTCCTGCTGCAGCATGGGTTCGTTTCCCTGTGATCCGTGGGCCATCCCGCCGGCACCAAATGCCGGCGGGGAAGAGCCGCCGAGGTTAGCGGGCCCGTTCGATCAGCTCCGACACACGCCAGCGCTTCAGCTTGCTGAGCGGGCGCGTCTCGGTGATCCGGACCGTGTCGCCGACGTGGTACTCGTTCCCCTCGTCGTGCGCGTGGTACTTCTTGGTGCGCGTCACCTGCTTGCCGTACAGCGGGTGGGCGAAGCGGCGCTCCACCTTCACCACCACGGTCTTGTCGCTCTTGTCGGAGACGACGACGCCCACGCGCGTCTTGCGCCGTCCGCGCTCGTCCTGCCCCTGCGCGGTGGCGTTCTGGTTCTCGGCGTTCATCAGCTGGCCTTCGCGGTCTGCAGTTCACGCTCGCGCTGCACGGTCTTGAGCTGCGCGATGTCGTTGCGGATGGTGCGGAGCACCATCGGGTTCTCCAGCTGCTGCGTCGCGGCGCGGAAGCGCAGCCGGAACCGCTCCTCCTGCAGCTGCGTGATGCGCTCGGCGATCTCCTGGTCCGTCAGCTCGCGGATCTCGGACGTCTTCACGCGGCACCTCCCTCGGCGGTCGCGGCCACGGCGGCTTCCTGGCCGGAGCGCTCGCGGACGATGAACTTGCTCTTCACCGGCAGCTTGGCAGCGGCCAGCTGCATGGCGCGCTTCGCCACCTCGGGCGCAACCCCCTCCAGCTCGAACATGATGCGGCCCGGCTTCACCACGGCCACCCACGCCTCGGGGTTCCCCTTCCCCTTGCCCATGCGGACTTCGAGGGGCTTCTTGGTGATGGACTTGTCCGGGAAGATCCGGATCCACACCTTGCCGCCGCGCTTGATGTGGCGCGTCATGGCGATACGGGCGGCCTCGATGGTCCGGTTGGTGATCCAACCCGGCTCCAGGGCCTGCAGCCCGTACTCGCCGAACGCCACGTAGTTGCCGCGCGTGGCCTTGCCACGCATGCGGCCCTTCATCTGCTTTCTGAACTTAACTCTCTTGGGAGCAAGCATCGTTCAATCCCCTTCGGCTCAGGCGTCCGTGGAATAGGTGCGCCCGGTGCGGCGGCTCTCCACCACCTCGCCCTTGAACACCCACACCTTCACCCCGATGGTGCCGTAGGTGGTGCGGGCGGTCGACTGTGCGTAGTCGATGTCGGCGCGCAGCGTCTGGAGGGGAATGCGCCCCTCCTTGTACATCTCGGTACGGGCGATCTCGGCGCCGTTGAGGCGGCCGGCCACCTGCACCTTGATCCCCTCGGCGCCGGAGCGCATGGCGTTCTGCACCGCGCGCTTCATGGCGCGGCGGAACGAGACGCGCTGCACGATCTGGTGGGCGATCGAGTCGGCGATGAGCTGCGCGTCCACCTCGGGGCGCTTCACCTCCTCCACGTTGATCGCCACTTCGCTGCCGCCCGAAAGGCGGCCCAGCTCGTCGCGCAGCTTGTCGACCTCGGAGCCGCCCTTGCCGATCACCACGCCCGGACGGGCGGTGTGCACGGTGACGACCACCTTCCCCGGCTTGCGCTCGATCTCGATCTCGCTGATCGAGGCGTGCCCAAGGCGCTGGTTCAGGTACTTCCGGATCGTCTCGTCTTCCACGAGCAGCGCGGGGAAGTTGCGCTCGGCGTACCAGCGGGACTTCCACGGGGCAACGATGCCCAGGCGGAATCCCCTCGGATGCGTCTTCTGTCCCACGGCTACTCCTTGCGGTCGACGATGATGGTGACGTGGCTGGTCCGCTTGATGATCGGCGTCGCCCGGCCCATGGCGCGGGGCGAGAACCGCTTCAGCCGCGGACCCTCGTTGACGTACGCCTCGCGGACCACCAGCTCATCGGCGTCCAGGTACGAGCCCTGGGCGTCGGCCTTCTGCGTGGCGTTGGCCACGGCGGAGCGGAGGGTCTTCTCGATCGGGCGCGTGGCGCCCTTTTTCGAGAACTTGAGGATGGCGTACGCTTCGTTCACGCCGCGGCCGCGGATCAGGTCCAGGACCAGCCGCATCTTGCGCGGCGACATCCCGACGCCGCGGGCGATGGCACGAGCTTGCATCGTGTCAGTCTCCTGTCGCATCGGTTTAGCGCGCCTTCGCGCGCTTGTCGACCAGCTTGCCGCCGTGGCCGCGGAAAGTGCGCGTGGGCGCGAACTCGCCGAGCTTGTGCCCGACCATCTGCTCGGTCAGGTACACGGGGATGAACTTGTTCCCGTTGTGCACGGCCAGCGTGTGGCCGACGAACTCGGGAGTGATGGTGCTGGCACGGGACCACGTCTTGACCACCCGCCGCTCGTTCCGCTCGTTCATCTGGCGGATCTTGGCAAGCAGGGAGTCCTGGACGAACGGCCCCTTCTTGAGGCTTCTCGGCATTCGGTCTCTCGCTCTTCGTCTCTCCCGGGGTCGGATTCGCCCGGGGTTGGAGTCCACTTCGCTCCGCACTGGAGCCAGTGGTGGACGCGAACGGATAGGGAATAGGGATCAGTAACTGCTGTGTTTTTTACTATTCCCTATTCCCTATTCCCCTGCTGTCTCACTTGGTCGCCCGGCCGCGCTTGCGGCCGCGGACGATCAGCTTGCTGCTGGCCTTCTTGGCCTTCCGGGTCTTCACCCCTTCCTTCTTGCCCCACGGGGTGACGGGCGGGCGCCCGCCGGAGGTCTTCCCTTCACCGCCGCCCATCGGGTGGTCCACCGGGTTCATGGCCACGCCGCGCACGTGCGGGCGCTTGCCCCGCCAGCGGTTGGCGCCCGCCTTGCCGATCGACTGCTTCTCGTGGTCCACGTTCCCCACCTGCCCGATCGTCGCCATGCACTCCTTGCGAACCATGCGCATCTCGGTGGAGGGCATGCGCAGGGTGACATAGTCGCCCTCCTTGGCCGCGATCTGCACCCCGGCCCCAGCCGAGCGGGCCATCTGGCCGCCCTTGCCGGCGCGAAGCTCCACGTTGTGCACCATGGTGCCCAGCGGGATCTCGGCCAGCGGCAGCGCGTTCCCGGTACGGATGTCGCTCCCCGGGCCGCTCACCACCGTGTCCCCCACCTTGAGGCCGCGCGGGGCGAGGATGTAGCGCCGCTCGCCGTCCTGGAACTCGGTCAGGGCGATGTTGGCGGTACGGTTGGGGTCGTACTCGATGCGCTTGACGGTGGCCGGAGCCCCCGGCTTGTTGCGCTTGAAGTCGATCACCCGGTACACCTTTTTGTGGCCGCCGCCCTTGAAGCGGCTGGTCACGCGCCCGTGGTGGTTGCGGCCACCCGTGCTGTGGATCTTTTCCGTGAGCTTCTTCTCAGGGCGGCCCGTGTGGGTCACCTCGCCGAAGTCGCTGATGGAGCGGAACCGCGTGCCGGCGGTGACCGGCTTGAACTGCTTGGTCGGCATCGCCTTACACTCCTTCGAAGAGCTCGATGCTGTCGCCGGCCTGAAGCGTGACGACCGCCTTCTTCCAGTTGACCTTCTTGCCGATGAACCGCCCCATGCGCTTCTGCTTGCCGGCGTAGTTCATGGTGCGGACGTTCTTGACCTTGACGTTGAACAGCGTCTCCACCGCCTTGGCGATCTCGATCTTGTTCGCGGCCTTGTCCACGACGAAAGAATACGCGCCCAGCCGGTCCAGGAGGTCGTGCGACTTCTCCGTGACGATGGGGCGGACGATTACCTCGTTGATGTTACGCATGGGCCACCTCTTCGGTGCTGCTGCGGACCGCGTCCAGCGCGGACGCCTCGATCACCAGCTGGCGCGCGCGCAGCACGTCGTAGGCCGAGGCCTGCGCAAAGGGCATCACTTCCACGTTGGGGATGTTGCGGACCGAGCGGTACACCGTCTCCTGGCTCCCGTCGGTCAGCACCAGCACGCGCTTGGCGCCGGCCACTCCCATCTTCCCCAGCAGCTCCGCGACCCGCTTGGTCTTGGGAGCCTCCATCGCAAGGGAGGCGATGACGGTGATCTCCTCGTTGATCGCCCGCTGGTTGAACGCGGAGCGGCGCGCGAGGGCCTTCACCTTCTTGGGGATGTCCTGGCGGTACGAGCGCGGGCTGGGCCCGAACACCACGCCGCCGCCCCGCCAGTGCGGAGCGCGTATGGAGCCCTGGCGGGCGCGGCCGGTGCCCTTTTGGCGCCAGGCCTTGCGGTTGCCACCGCGCACCATCCCGCGGGTCTTGGTGGCGGCGTTCCCCTGGCGCTGGTTGGCCAGGTACGCCTTGATCGTCTGGTGCAGCGCGGCCTGGTGCACGATGCCGTCGAATAGCTCCTCGGGAAGCTGTACCGACTCGCCCGGCTCGCCGGCGGCGTTGAAAAAGCGTGCGGAAAGCATGATCTGGGGCCCCCTACTGCTTCTGGATGAAAACGACGCCGTTCACGGGGCCCGGCACCGCGCCGCGCACGTACAGCAGGTTGCGCTCTGCGTCGATCTTGGCCACCAGGAGGTTGCGAACCGTCTGCTGCGCGTCGCCCATGTGGCCGGGCATGCGCTTCCCCTTGATGACGCGCGACGGGTTGGTGCCCGCGCCGATGGAGCCCGGGGCGCGGTGCACGCGCGTGGCGCCGTGCGAGGCGCGCCCGCCGCCGAAGCCGTGGCGCTTGACCACGCCCTGGAAGCCGCGGCCCTTGGTCACGCCGGTCACCTTCACCCGGCCGCCGCGCTCGAACCCTTCCACCGTCACGGTGCCGCCCACTTCGGGAGCGTTCTCCTCGAAGCGGAACTCCTTGAGCACCGCCGGGGCGGCGTCGAGGCCGGCCTTGGTGGCGTGCCCCTTCTCCGCGTTGTTCACGCGCACGTCCTTTTGCGCGCCGAAGCCGAGCTGAACCGCGTTGTAGCCGTCGCGCTCGGCGGTCCGCACCTGCACAACGGGGCAGGGGCCGGCCTGGATGACGGTCACGGGGACCACGGTGCCCGCTTCGTCGAAGATCTGGGTCATCCCCAGCTTGCGTCCGATGATTCCTGACATTTCTCCGCCTCCCTCAGTCGACCTTGATCTCGACGTCCACACCGGCCGGCAGATCCAGCTTGGTGAGGGCGTCGACGGTCTGCGGGCGCGAGTCGAGGATGTCGATGACGCGCTTGTGGGTCTTCAGCTCGAACTGCTCGCGGCTCTTCTTGTCCACGTGCGG
>JAUJMI010000140.1:0-4121 GCA_030446945.1 Longimicrobium sp.
TCGTTCTCGTTGCGCACGTAGCCGCCGCGCGGGTTCAGCAGCTGCGGCAGCGAGTCGAAGGGCACCGGCTTCGTCCAGATCTCGGAAGTGCGCGAGGCGGGCACCGCTGCCGTGTCGCCGCCGGACGGGTGGGGAAGGGAAGGGAGGGTGGCGTTCCACACGTAGAAGATGTTCCCCTCGCGGTCCGCGTAGGTCAGGTTGGAGGTGACGCGCGCGCGCATCTTCATCGCGTTCGTCCACTCCGTGCGGTTCCGCGCGCGCATCATCTTCAGGAACTGCTCGCCGCCGCGGAACTCGTTCTCCCCCGCCGCGCGCAGCACGTACACCTTGCCCCCGCCTCGGTGGATGACCGGGCCGAGCGGCGAGCTCCAGCTGTCGCGCGTCTCGCGGCCGATACCGGGGCCGTTGCGGAAGTCGATGGTCTCCTCTACGCGGCGCAGGGGGACGGAGCCGCCGTCGAAGAGGTAGTGGTCGGGGCGGGCGGGGTCCACGTCCAACGCGTACACCTCCTCCAGGTCTGGGGCGTTGTTGGTGGTGGCCCAGCCCAGGTAGGGGTTGAAGCCGCCCACCAGCACGATGGGCCCGCCCAGCCGGAAGTCGCCGTAGAAGTCCATGGCGCCGGGAACGGTGACGTGCGCTTCGTAGTAGCCCGCGGACCAGGCGAGGTGGGGGTTGCGCAGCAGGATGGCGCGGCCGGAGCGCGTGCGGCTCGGCGCCAGCGCCCACGCGTTGGAGCCGTCCTCCGAGGGGCCCTCGCCGGCCGGCGGCACGCCGTCGCGGCGGGCGGGGCCGCCGCGCAGCCGTTCGATGAAGCGGGTGAGCCCCGGGGTGCCGGGCCCGCCCATCCCCTGCGCGTGCACGTCGGCCCCGGTGAAGGTGGGGCGCACCCAGTCCGGGAGCTCCGCCGCGTGCAGCTCCACGTAGCGGTTCACGCCGGCGGCGAACCCCTCGTAGATGTCGCGCGTGTCCCTCTCCAGCAGCGGGAGCGTCGCCACGGCGCGGCGGTGCACGGGGCGGTAGGCGAAGTCCGAGTCCAGGCTGTCCGGCCCGAAGTGCAGGGCCAGCTCGCCGCGAGCGCGCACCAGGCCCTGGACGATGCGCATCCCGTGGTCCTCCATCTGCACGTAGCCCAGGGCGAAGCCGGCCGCGCGAAAGTTCTCCGCGCGGATGTGCGGGACGCCGTACGCCGTGCGGCGGATCTCCACCTGACCCGCCAGCCCCGCCTGCGCGGCGGCGGCCGGCGCGTGCGCGGCCAGGGCGAGAACGACCCACGCCCGCAGCTTCATCTGCCATCCCCGGTTCGGGTAGCCCGCGCCGCGGCACTTGTGCGCCGTGCGGCGGCCTCACACTATCAAGCGCGTCCTGCTTTCTCGCGAATATACCCCGGCGTCCCTGCCGCACAAGGACGCGCCGGTCCCCTCCCCCGGAGCCGTGCCATGCGCTTCAGCCACCTGCCGCGGGCCCTCGCGGCGGGCATCCTCCTCGCCGCCGCCACCGCGCCGCCGCTCCGGGCGCAGGATGGCTACGACGTCATCATCCGCAACGGCCGCGTGCTGGACGGCACCGGCAACCCATGGTACCGGGCGGACGTGGGGCTGCGCGGCGGGCGCATCGCGGCGGTCGGCGACCTGGCCGGGGCGCGGGCGGCGCGCGACGTGGACGCCGCGGGGCTGTACGTGGCGCCCGGGTTCATCGACGTGCACAGCCACGCCGGGGAGGGGCTCGCCACCGCAGCGCTCAGCCACGGGCGGCCGCTCCTGGCGCAGGGGATCACCACCGTGCTGGTGAACCCGGACGGCGGCGGCGCCACCGACATGGCCCGCCAGCGCGCGGCGCTCCAGGCCGCCGGGATCAGGGTGAACGTGGCGCAGATGGTACCGCACGGCTCCGTGCGCCAGCGCGTGATGGGGATGGCGGACCGCGCGCCCACGCCCGCCGAGATGGAGCGGATGCGCGCCCTGGTGCGCGCGGGGATGGAGGAGGGTGCCTTCGGCATCTCCACCGGTCCGTGGTACGCGCCGGGGAGCTTCGCGAAGACGGAGGAGCTGATCGACCTGTCGAAGGTGGTGGCGGGGTACGGCGGCGCCTACAGCAGCCACATCCGCGACGAGGCGGACTACAGCGTGGGGCTGGTGGCGGCGGTGGACGAGGTGATCCGCATCGGGCGCGAGGCGAAGCTGCGCGTCGTCGCCACGCACCTCAAGGCGCTGGGGCCGCGCGTGTGGGGCTACTCCGCCGCGCTGGTGAGCCGCATCGACCGGGCGCGCGCCGAGGGGGTGGAGGTGTTCGCCGACCAGTACCCCTACACCGCATCCGCCACCTCGCTGAGCGGTGCCCTGGTCCCCCGCTGGGCGCTGGCCGGCGGCGACACGGCCCTGCGCCGCCGCATTGGCGACCCGGCGGAGGGGGCGCGGCTGCGGGCGGAGATCGTGGAGAGCCTGCACCGGCGCGGCGGCGCGGAACGCATCCAGTTCCGCCGCCACCGCCCCGACCCCACCATCGAGGGGAAGACGCTCCAGTGGGCGGCGGAGCGGGGGCGCGTGCAGCCGGCGGACGCGGTGCTCGCCCTGCTGCGCGTGGGGAACCCCGGCGTCGTCTCGTTCAACATGCTGGACGAGGACGTCGACCGGCTCATGAAGCAGCCGTGGATGATGACCTCGTCCGACGGCGACCTGGTGCCGATGGGCGAGGGGGTGCCGCACCCGCGCTCGTACGGCACCTACCCGCGCAAGATCCGCGAGTACGTGGTGGAGCGCGGGGTGATGGAGCTGGCGGCGGCCGTGCGCAGCATGACCTCGCTCCCCGCCACCGTCTTCCGCATCCCGGATCGTGGCGTGCTCCGCGAGGGCGCGGTGGCGGACGTGGTGGTGTTCGACCTGGCGCGCGTCAACGACCCGGCCACCTTCAGCGACCCGCACCGCCTGGCGGAGGGGATGGTGCACGTCTTCGTCAACGGCGGCGACGCGGTGCGCGATGGCCGATTGGGGACGGCGACGTACGGCCGGGTTCTCTCGCCGAGGCGGTCCGGGGAGCGCTGAAACCGCCGGATGGCGCCGCGGGCGGGTAGGTGTCGCCCGGGCGCCCGAACGCGACCTCGCAGAACCGCCATACGGATTGCGGCGGCTGACGCATCCAGGGTAAACGGATGGCGCGGCATGCCTTGACAGCTTTGGCACGCCTCTGCTACCCTTCGTAATCTCTCTCTAATCAAAGAGTTCCCATAATGCGCCGCGCCGGCTGGTTTTGCGCTCGCATGAACCCTGATCCCGGAGGTATCAGCCCGCCCTACGACGTCGGTGTCCCGTCTCAAGCGATCTACCCTTCCCACGAGGAACGCACATGCGGCTTCGACCCCCCCGAGGGTTCGTCCGGGCACTCGGCCTGGCAAGTATCCTCAGCATATTCGCCCTGCAGCCGTCCATGGCGCAGGACACCGGCACCATCACGGGCCGGGTGACCGATGCGTCCGGCGGAGAACCCCTCGCCGGAGTGCAGGTCAGCGTAGTGGGCACGGCATCGATCCGTGCCACCACCAACGCGCAGGGCCAGTACACGCTCACTCGTGTCCCCAGGCGCCAGGTCACCGTCCAGGTACAGCGCGTCGGCTACGCGGAGCAGACCCGCACCGTGAGCCTGTCCGGCGGCGCCACGCCCACGGCCAACTTCGCCATGCAGGCGCAGGCGGTGCAGCTCGCCGCCGTGGTCACGACCGCGACCGGCGAGCGCCGCCGGGTGGAGGTAGGGAACTCCATCACGCAGGTCAACACCGCGCAACTCGTCGAGAACCGCCCGGTGGCGAACATGAGCGACCTGCTCACTGCCCGCGCCCCGGGCGTCCAGGTCCTACCGGGGAACTCCACGGGTACCGGGGCGCGTGTGCGCATCCGTGGCACCAGCTCGATCTCGCTCTCCAATGATCCTATCTACGTGATCGACGGAGTCCGCATGCAGAGCTCGACCAACTCGTCGAGCATCGGCGTCGGCGGCTCCATCCCAAGCCGGGTGAGCGACATCAACCCGGAAGAGATCGAGAGCATGGAGGTGATCAAGGGGCCCTCGGCGGCGACGCTCTACGGCACCGACGCGGCCAACGGCGTGATCGTCATCAAGACGAAGCGCGG
>JAUJMI010000140.1:4221-8491 GCA_030446945.1 Longimicrobium sp.
CGCTCTACGGCACCGACGCGGCCAACGGCGTGATCGTCATCAAGACGAAGCGCGGGCGGGCCGGGCGCACGCAGTGGAACGTGTACATGGAGCAGGGCATCATCGAGGACCGCAACGAGTACCCCGACTCGTACCGTGGATATCGGAGCGGGACGACGCCCTCCGGCGGGAGGCAGTGCTTCATCCCGGATGTTGCGCGCGGAGCGTGCACCCAGGACAGCGTCACCACCGCCAACCTGTTCAACGACCCCCGGGCCACCCCGCTCGGCACCGGGCGCCGGCAGCAGTACGGGGTGCAGGTCAACGGCGGGACGGAGACGATGCGCTACTTCGTCTCCGGCGAGCTCGAGGACGAACTGGGCCTTCTTCGTCTGCCCGACTTTGAGCGCGCCCGGCTGCGGCGCGACGGGATCGAGATTCGGGAAGAGTGGGAGCGCCCGAATGCGCTCAGCCGTGCCTCGGGGCGCGCCAACCTGAACGTCAATCTTTCGTCGAAGGCGGACATCGCCGTCAGCACCAACTACATCCACCTGAACCAGCGGCTCCCGCAGAGCGACAACAACGTCACGGGGCTCCTGGGCAACGCCTTCGGCGGCCCCGGCACCCAGGCCAACATCAACAGCCAGGGCGACTCGCTTTTCGGGTACCGCAGCTACGCTCCCGGCGACATCTTCCAGGAGACCACCACGCAGGACGTCGACCGCTTCATCGGCTCGCTGACCGGTAACTGGCGTCCGCTGAGCTGGCTCAGCGCCCGGAGCAACCTCGGGGCGGACTACACCAGCCGGGTGGATGAGGACATCTGCCGGCGCAACACCTGCGCGGATTTCGGCACGAACCGCCAGGGCTTCAAGATTGACAACCGCACCAACTTCTACACGTACACCGTCGACGCGTCGGCGAGCGCGGAGTTCCAGCCGCGCGACGGCATCGAGACGCGTACGACGGCCGGCCTGCAGTTCTACCGCAACATCTTCGACCGCAACGGCTCGAACGGCTCCAACCTGCCGCCCGGGGCGGAGCAGGTCACGGCGGCCGCCGTGTTGGGCGCGGACGAGTCCACCACCGAGTCGCGGACGCTCGGCGCGTTCGTGGAGCAGAACCTCAATCTCGGTGAACGCCTGTTCATCACCGGCGGTCTGCGCTTCGACCGCAACAGCGCTTTCGGTGCGGACTTCGGCACGGTTCTGTACCCGAAGCTGGCCGCCTCGTACGTGGTGTCCGACGAGGAGTGGTTCCCCGAGTTCGGTGCCCTGAACGAGCTGCGGTTCCGCGCTGCGTACGGCGCCAGCGGCGTGCAGCCCGGCACCACCGATGCCGTGCAGTACTACCTGGGCACGCAGGCGCGCCTGGAGAACGCGGAGCTTCCAGGCGTGATCTTCACCGCTCTGGGGAACCCCACCCTGAGGCCGGAGCGTTCGGCGGAGCTCGAGCTGGGCGTAGACGGCACCTTCCTCGACAACCGGTTGAACGTTGAACTCACCTATTACACCAAGCGGTCCACGGACGCGCTGGTTGCGCGCGTGCTGCCGCCGTCGCTCGGAACCGAGCTCAACACCCGTTTCGAAAACCTCGGTGAGGTCCGCAACGCAGGGTTCGAAGGGCTCCTGACCGCGCAGCTCGTCCAGCGCCGCAGCTTCGGGTGGGACGTCACGCTGAACGGCTCCACCAACTCCAACCGGCTGGTGGACCTCGGCGACGTGCCGCCGATCATCGGCACCACGATCTCCCAGATCGAGGGTTTCCCGCTGAACGGCTTCTGGCAGCGGCCCATCCAGAGCTTCGAAGACAAGAACGGCGACGGGCTCATCGGCGCGAACGAAGTCGTCGTGGGCGACACGGCGGAGTTCCTGGGCTACTCCATCCCGCGCCACGAAGTGGCGTTCACCAACGGGTTCGACTTCCTGAACCGCCGGGTTCGGCTGGTCGGGCTGGTGGACTACAAGGGCGGCCATCTGCTGGGGAACGGAACGGAGCGCATCCGCTGCCAGAACCGGCAGAACTGCCGCGGGCTTATCGATCCGACCGCGCCCCTCGCCGAACAGGCGCGTGTGACCGCTCTGGTCGCGCACCGTAGCCGTACCCAGGCGGGGTTCCTCGAGGACGCCTCGTTCGTCCGCTTGCGCGAGCTGGCGCTCAACGTGAGTGCGCCGGAGGGGTGGGCCCAACGGTTCTTCAGCGGCCGCACCCTGAGCGCGACCCTCTCCGCCCGCAACCTCAAGGTGTGGACCGACTACTCGGGGGTGGATCCGGAGAGCAACTACGGACAGGGCGACATCCCGAGCGACTTCCAGACGGCACCCCCGCCGAGCTACTTCACCCTTCGGCTCAACGTCGGCTTCTAAGGCGCGGCGGAACCTAACCGGACTGAGGAACATGAAATCGAATCTACCCCACGCGAAGTGGCGGCTGCGCCGCGCACTTGGAGTGCTCGCCCTCGCGACGAGCCTCCCCCTTGCGGCGTGCAGCACCGACGAGATCCTGAGCGTCAACGATCCCGACATCATCGACCCCGGGGCACTGGCTACGGCCGGCGGGGCCGAAGCGACCCGCATCGGCGCCCTGTCCCGCTTCATCGGGGCGACGAGCGGGTACAACACGAGCGGCGGCAGCCTGGGCGAGACGCTCTTCACCTACGGCGGCCTCCTCGCCGACGAGTGGCAGACGGGTGATACCTTCATCCAGCGCGTCGAGACTGACCAGCGTACGGTCCAGGTCAGCAACTCCGGAATCACGAACGGCCTGCGGTACGCGTTCCGGGCACGGCTTTCCGCCGAGCAGGCGATCCGGTCGCTTCGGGAGTTCGCGCCGGACGGTCCTTCGTGGCACGTCGCCGAGATGTACTTCGTGCAGGCATACCTGGAGAACATGCTCGCCGAGCATTTCTGCAGCGGCCTTGCATTCAGCACCATCACGCAGGAGGGAACCGTGGGCACGGAGGCCTTCGGCCCCCAGCTGACCACGGTGCAGACCTACGAGCGGGCACTCGCCCACGCGGACTCCGCGCTGGCGCTCGCGACGGGTACCACGACGGGCGCTGTTCGGGTCCGCAATGCGGCGGCGGTGATTCGCGGGCGGATTCTGCTTAACCTGGGCCGGTTCGATGCCGCCGCCGCCGCGGTGCAGAACGTGCCGGACAACTTCGCCTACGTGAACCAGCACTCGCAGACCACGCGCGACAATATCAATTGGTTCATGAACAACAACTCGCGGCGATATACGGTCGCGAACAACGAGGGGCGCAACGGGCTCAACTTCGCCACCGCGAACGACCCGCGCCTCCCGGTATGCCTGGGGGGGAGCCCCGCCTGCAAGAGCGCGGGCGTGACACAGTCGAAGGTGTTCAACTCCTTCTCCCCCACCCGCCTGAACGTGCAGCTCAAGTGGCCGACCCGCGACGCCCCTCTTGCGGTCGCCACCGGGATCGAGGCGCGCCTGATCCAGGCCGAGGCGCAGCTAGCGGCGAACAACACGGCGGGCGCGTTCACCACGCTGAACCGGCTTCGCTCCGGAGCGGCGGGGCTCGGGCCGCTGACGCCGGCGGCCACGGCGGCAGGACGCGTCGACCAGCTCTTCCGCGAGCGCGCTTTCTGGATGTTCGGCACCGGCCACCGCCTCGGCGACCTGCGCCGGCTGATCCGTCAGTACGGGCGGAATCAGGAGAACGTCTTCCCGGTCGGGAGATTCGCCGAGGGGGGCGACTACGGCGACGACGTGAACCTGCCGGTGTCGCAGTCGGAGGAGAACAACCCGCAGGTCACACGGGGAGAGACCTGCCTCGACCGCAAGGCCTGACCGGCACCCTGTGAGCGAGGTAAAGAAGCCCGCCGGCCATCGCCGTGATGGCCGGCGGGCATTTTGCGCAGCCCCGGTCCGCAGATCTTGCCAACCCTAGCCCGCAAGGAAACCATGACGATCCGCAGCAGCCGGTACCCGCCGGCGTTCCCGTGGGCGCTGCTCGTCCTGGCGCTGCTCGCCGCGGCGCCGGGGTGTGCCCGAGCCCGGCCCACCGGCACGGTGATCGGCGGTTCGGAGCTGCCCGCGCCGGCTCTGGAGCGCCTGAGCAGCACCGGCGCCACCATCACCGTGGCCCGCCCGGCGTACGTGGCCCTCGTGGAGCTGGGACCCGACGGGCCGCGCCTGGTCTACCCGGGGGGGGACGATGGACCCGGCCGACTCACCGGCGGCACGCATCGCATCCGCTTCGCGGAGGGTAGCCGCCTGGCGTTCGGGCCCCCCGCGCCCAGCACGGTGCGCCTGACCAAGGTCT
>JAUJMI010000008.1 GCA_030446945.1 Longimicrobium sp.
GCACACGCACAACTATTTGCGCCAACGTGTGTGTAGAGGAGTTTCAAACCTGGGTTCGGAGAAGCAGAGGGTACGCGGGTTAACAATGGTCCGCGAGTACCGTCACTGGTGGCAAGTTTCCACGAGTGATGACCGCGGGGGCTACTTAGCGCTTGCAAGAATCCGCCTACCGCAGTTGGAGTTCGATGCTTACCTGTATCAAGAGCGTTGGGTTGAGTCGCCCGGAGTGGATGGCGGACTCGGCTCGTCCAGAGAGCTTTGCCCTGCATTCGAGTGTACTGCCGCTGAATACCCGTGCATGTTTGACCTGCCGAGTGTTAGCTTCGGTCATTCACCACGGCGAAAGCATTGCGCCCGAGCGGCATCTGAATTCGGCGTTCGAGGCGACGCACCAAGATGACGCTCTGTCTTGAGTAGTTCAGTGCGGTCGTCCTCGTTTACAGACAGGGATGGCTCCCATACCGGACAGCCGGTTCGTCTCCGCCTCGTGCTCATCCAGGTAAGCTACGCGTCCGCAGTATGATGCGTGCGCGAACGAATGCGGCATGCATGGTGCGACAGGTTATGAACAACTTCGACGCCGCCTCTCATCTGTGGAGACCCCATGCGCCTGGCCATCGCCGCTTCTGCCCTGGTGCTCGCAGCCGGCTGCAGTCCTGCCGTCCAGTCTGCCATGTTCGTGTCCGATACTCCAGCCCCGCGTCCCACTCAGTCACCCTTGAGGATCTATTCGGAGGCGCGTCCGGAATGCTCGCTCCAGGAGATTGGGACCGTGAGTGGCTACGCGCGTGCGCCGGGACAGTCGCCCGACGATGTTGCGAACGCGATGCGCGCCCGGGCTCGAAAGATGGGCGGCGACGCGATCGTCGGCTTTGCAACGCAGGAAGTAGTCAGCGGAGGGGTCGCAGTTCCGGCAGGTGCCGGGTCGGTCGCCAGCATCAGCAGCAACACGGTCTACAAGGGAACCGTGGTTCGATTCGACGACCCGTCGTGCAACGGGCAAGGGCAGTAGCTTCGACGCCGAACGCGACGCTGAACGCGAGGTGCGGCTGGGCATCTGAGCGGCGCCATACCTTCCCGCAACCGCACGCGCGCTGGCTCGGCCGTGCGTCAAGGAGAGCGGCCCGAGCAGTAGCACGGGCCGCTCTCCTTGCACAACGGCGCTGCGAAATCGATCGGTTTGGCGCGTTGCACATCTGGTACGTTTCTGCCGGGAGGACGTGTTCCGGTGCGCATCCACCGGGCGTAAAGATCGTTGCGCGATTCGCTGATGGCACCCAGGCAGTGGCCGGATGCGCGACACGCCTGCGGCGGGGGCGCGAACAGGTAACACGATGCGGGGATGGTTCGCGGTTCGTTCGTCGTATGACCACAGGGGATTGAACCGCAGAGGTGCGCCGTTCAGGCTGGCCCGGGAGGGTGAGCCGTAGACTCCGCCCGACGCAATACGCTCTGCTCCCGCGGCCCCAACTCACCCACCCACGCACTTCCGTCAAAACTCCCCGACCATCCCGATCTCCGTCTTCAGCTCGTATCCCAGCTCGCGCTTGACCGTCGTCTGCGCCAGGTCGATCAGGCGGCGGACGTCGTCGGCGGTGGCGCCGCCGAGGTTCACCATGATGTTGGCGTGCTTGTGGAAGATCTGCGCGCTCCCCAGCACTTGCCCCTTTAGGCCGCACTGGTCGATCAGGCGCCCCGCGCCCACCCCCTCGATCTTCTGGAAGACGGAGCCGGCGCTCGGGTACAGCCACAGGTCCGGGTGCCGGTCGTCGCGCCACATCAGGTTCTCGCGGATCACGTCGCGCAGCACCTCGCGCGGGGTCGGGACCAGGCGGAAGGTGACGTCCAGCACCACGTCCTTGCGGTCGTGCAGGATGCTGTAGTCGTAGCCGAAGTTGAAGTAGGCGCGGTCCACATTCCGCACGTCCCCCTCCTCCGCGAGAATGGTGGCGCCCTCCACCACCTCCTCGATGAACACGGTGCGCTCCCGCTCCGGCGCCGGGGAGAGGAAGTGCAGGTTCTGCCAGACCGCCCCGCCCACCGTGCTGGGGATCCCCACGAAGTGATGCAGCCCGCCCAGTCCGCGCGCGACGGTGGCCTGGATCAGGTCGTGGTACACCTTGGCCCCGCCGCCCGCCTTCACGCGATCGCCAGCGAGAAACTCGACGTGCTCCACCTCGTTCTTGATCACCAGCCCGCGGAACCCGCCGTCGCCGATCAGGATGTTGGCCCCCATCCCCAAGAGGAAGAAGGGGATCTCCAGCTCGCGCGCGGCGAGCACCGCCCGCGCCAGTTCGTCCGGGGTCAGGGCGCGGTAGAGCATGTCCGCAGGGCCGCCGATCTTGAACGTCGTGAACGGCCCCAGGAGCGCGTCCCGCTCCAGGCGGTCCGCCCCGAGGCGGGCTTCCAGTTCGCCCACCGCGGGGCCGAGGGTGTTCGAGTGGGGCATTCGCCGCGTCTGTGTCGGAGTTGGATGGTGGCGTGAGAACGAGGCGGGCGGGGTTGCAAGGGCGGTGCCCTGCGGAGTGCGCGCGCCGTTTACGCCTCCGTACGTGCACCGGGGGTCGCCCGCAGACCCGCCGCATGCGTTCGTTTGCTTAAGCAAGACCTGCCTAAATCACCGCACAGGGCGCTGAATGGTGGCCGTCCAGTCCGGCCGGTTCCGCCCGCGCACGCAATCGGCCAGCGTCCGGACCTGTTCACTCTGTTCAATTGTGCGGGGCTGACTCACTCTATATCGTTTGTTTTACGACGAAGCATGGTTCACAACCGGATGTGAGGATACGATGGGGGAAGCCGGATCCAAGCGCTCGCGCCGCCCGTCCCGGCGCTGGGTGGTACCGCCGGGGCTGCGCTACATGGACGAGCCCTTCGACGGCTTCGCCGTGGTGGACGAGCTGCGCAACTCGCTCGGGCTGCTCCTGTGGCAATCCCTTCGCGACGTAGATTTGTGGTCGGCCACGGAGCCGGAGGAGCACCCCCTCCTGTTCGCCGCGGGGGCGGCCGAGCGGCGCCGCGTCGAGCTGGCATCCGTGCCGGAGGCGCGGGCGGTGCAGTCGCCGCTCCTGGCTATAGCGCGGCTGCTGGAGGGCGGCCCCGCGCATCCATCCGAGCTGACCGAGACTTGCCTGGCCGTCTCGCGCTGGGCGATCTCTACCGGGTACCGGCGCACGGCGCTGGCCTTTGGCGAAGCGGCCGCGGTGGTGTCGCCGCACGACGCGGAGGCGGCGTACTGGGTGGGATACCTGTCGCGGCGCGCGGCGGAGTACCGGCGGGCGGAAACCTGGTACCGCCGCACCATCGGCCTGGCGCGGAGGAACGACGACTGGAAGTCGTACGGGATGGCGTACTGCGGGTGGGCCAACCTCCTGATCCAGCGCGGCGACTATGCGGGCGCGCGCGACAAGCTGATGGTGGCGCTGCGCGCGGCACGCCGCCACGGGCTGTGGAACATCAAGCCGCTGGCGCTGCACGACCTGTGCTGCATCGCCATCCGCAACGGCAACGCGGAGGAGGTGACGTCTTTCGCGCGCAAGGCGTTCCGCGCGTACGGGCGGCGCCACCCGCGCGTGGTGGCGCTCGCCCACGACGTCGCGTTCTTCTGGATGCTGCAGGGGTACTTCGCGCCGGCGCTGCGCGTCTTCCGGGCGGTGGCGGCACACGTGGAAGACCGGCCGCACCGCCTGCTGGCGCTCTCCAGCGTAGCGCGCGCCGCCGGCGGGGTGGGCGACCGCTTCACCTACAACGAGGCGTGGGCGGACACCTGGCAGCTGATCGACTCCAGCGAGGACACCGAAAAGGTGGCGGAGGCGCTGGTGAACCTGGCCCACGGCGCCGCGGGGATCGGCGACCGCGACCGGGCAAACATCGCGGCGGGGCAGGCGCTGACGGTGGCGCTGCAGCGCAAGGAGCCGGAGCAGCGCGACGCCGCCGAGTCGATCCTGAACGCGCTGCGCCGCGCCGAGCCCGTGGGCCCGGTGCGGCGCTCCATGTCCACGGCTCCCGGCGTCGCCGCGGAGGCGCTCTCCAGCGAACTCGCCGAGGTGCTGAGTACGGCGACGCTGGAGGTCTGAAACGACGGGCCTCACACAGAGACACAGAGGACTGCGGAAAGCAAAACAGGAGGGCTTCCTCTGTGTCTTCTCCGTACCCTCTGTGCCTCTGTGCGAGACGGCCGTTCAGACCGTCGTGGTGTCGCTCGCGGCGCCCTGGGTCGTCCCGTCGTCGGAGGGCGGCGGTGGGGGGGCGATGGTGCCGGAGCCCATCAGCCCGCCGCCGTCGCGGAGCGGATTCGCGGCGGGCGCGGGGCCGGTCGCGCTCTCGCCGCACGCCGCCAGCACCAGCAACCCGGCCAGGACCCATTGCCTCGTCTTCATATCCGGCGCTCCCCTGTTGAAGGATGTCCGGCGCACGGTCGCGCGCCGTCGACCCACCAAGCTATGCAGGTGCGTTTGCTCCGTACACTTTAGCTGATGGCGCATCCGGGGCGGGGTTGCTTCGCCCGCCGGGTGGCGCATGGCGGAAAAGGCGAGAAGTGGCCGTGTATCGGGTAGCGGAGGCGCACCATTGGGAACGCTTCCGGTTATCCGGCAGCGAACCGTGGCCGCTTTCACGCCCCCCGGCCGCGGCCCGTTTCTTCCGGCCACCTGTGGAGCGCGTAAGACGCAATCCCCCGCAGCCGAGCACGATGATCTTTCCTGACCGTCCCCTGGTGCTGGGCCACCGCGGCTCCCCCGCGCGGGCGCCGGAGAACACCCTCCTCGCCTTTCGCCTGGCGCGCGAGGAGGGGGCGGACGGGGTGGAGCTGGACGTGCAGCCCGCGAGCGACGGCGCACCGGTGGTGATCCACGACGCGACGCTGGACCGCACCACCGACGGCCGAGGCGCGGTGGCGGCGCTGTCGTGGGCGGAGGTGGCGGCGGCGCGCTCGCGCGGCGAGCCGGTGCCGCGGCTGGAGCAGGCGGCGAGGTGGGCAGCCGAGAGCGGCGCGTGGCTCAACGTGGAGATCAAGTCGCCGGGGGCCGAGGCGGCGGCGATCGCGGCCGTCGAGGCGGCGGGTGTCCTCGATCGCACCTTCTTTTCGTCCTTTCTGCCGGACGTAGTGGCGCGCGTGGGGGAGATCGCGCCGCACGCCTCGCGCTTCCTCCTCGCCGAGCGCTGGGACGACGGGGCGCGGGCGACGGCGCGGCGGCTGGGGGTACGCGGCGTGTGCCTTCACCACGGCGCCGCCACCCCTGCCGCGCTGGCCGAGCTGCAAGGCACGGGGCTGGACGTGGTGGCGTGGACGGTGGACGATCCGGGGCGGCTGCGCGAGCTGCTGCGCGCGGGGGTTCGGGCGGTGATCACCAACCATCCGGCGCGGGGGGTGGAGGCGCTTCGCGAGGTGACGCGCGGCATCTAAGCCGTTCCTGGCGCGGCGCTTGCCCCGGCGGGGGTGGCGGCCCCGCCGGACGGGCGGGGCGCCCGAACCCGTGCACCCGTACCATGACCCTTCTGGCGATCGGCGCCGCGCTTCTGATGCAGGTGCCCACGGGGCAGCCGCCCCGCGATACCCTGCGCCTCCCCTCGCCGCGTGACACGGTGCGCTTCGGCGTGCCCGCCGCGGCGCCGGCGCCCGCCCGCCCGGCGGAAGACTCGCTCGCCTTCGACTCCCCCGCCACGCGCGACCTGGTGGAGCGGGTGCACACGACGGTGGGGATCGTCCCCGCGGGGCTGGCCGACTACCGGGCGCAGCTCGAGTCCAGCGTCTACCTGTCGCTCCGCGCCGATTCGACGGCGGGCGGCGAGCTTCCGCTGACGGTGGACGAGTTCGCGGGTGAGCTGCGCTGGAAAAGGGACGGGGGGCTGGAGCAGCGCATCCGCGGACACCGCATCCGCCAGCTCGCGCCGACCCCGTACACCATCGGCAGCTGGCTGGACGCCCCGTGGGTGGTGCCGCACCTGTACGGGAGCACGGTGGACGCGCTCCAGCTGTCGCCGAGCGCCAACCGGCGCACCACGATGACGCGCGCGGTGCACCCCTTCTCCCTGCGCGGCCCCGAGTTCTACCGCTACACGGCGGAAGACACGGTGCGGGTGCGGACGCAGGAAGGGGTGACGACGCTGGTGGCCGTGGCGGTGCGCCCGCGCGCGGAGGCACCGGGCGGCGGGCTGCGCCTGCTGGCCGGCACCTTTTACCTGGACGTGGATCGCGCCGCCATCGCCCGCGCGCGCTTCGGCTTCACCGAGCGGCAGGGACGGCTCTCGCTGACGGAGGCAGGGCTCTACTTCGAGCTGGAGAACGCGCTGGTGGGCGGGAGCTACTGGCTTCCGGTGAGGCAGCGCCGCGAGATCCAGGTGAGCTCGCCCGTGCTGGGCGGGGCCACGGCGCTGCGGCTGGTGACCTCGCTCTCGCGCTTCGAGCTGAACACCGGGTGGCGCGCGGAGTCGCCGGGATCGCGGCTGGTGCGCGACCTGGCGCGGGGCGAGTCCGCCTTCGCCGGGTGGCGCGACCCCGCGCGGCGCGGCGAGGACGTGCTGCGCATCGGCGACTTCGCGGACCTGCGCGAGGCGATCCGCCCTCCGAGCCCCGATGCCGGCCCGCTGCGGCTGGGCTTCCGCGCCGAGCGGAGCAGCCACTTCTTCCGCTTCAACCGGGTGGAGGGGCTCTTCCTGGGCGCCGGCGCGCGCCTGGAGCCGCGCGACCCGTTGCGGCGCGAATGGAGCCTGTACGGCACCGGCGGCTTCGCCTTCGCGGAGGGGACGGCGCGCGGCGAGCTCTCCGCCCGCTACCATCCGGTTCCGCGCACGGGGGCGCCGCAGTACACCGTCTCCGGCACCGGGTACCGGCGGCTGCGCGACACCCGCGTATTCCGCCCCGCCTTCGAGTGGGAGCTGGGCTACTCGCTGGGCGCGGCGTTCGGCGGCGCCGACCGGCGCGACTACTACGACGCGGCCGGCGGCGAGCTTTTCCTGGCGCGGCGGCGTGGCCCGCTCACGGCACGCATCGGCGCCCGCGGGGAGCGGCAGGATTCGGTGGCGCGCAACACCGAGAGCGGGCTTCTTTCCGGCGGAAGCTTCGGCCGGGTGGCCGCCTCCGAGCCCGGAACGCACACGGCGCTCGAAGGGGAGCTGCGCTACGCCCGCGGCGCCGGCGCTTTCGGCATCACCCCGTCTCTGGTGGCTTCGCTCTGGGCCGAGGCCGGAGTGGGCGACTTCACCACGCAGCGGCTGACGGCCACGCTTGCCACGCGCCGCCCCGGCCGCTACGTCACCCTCATCGCCCGCGGCGACGCGGGGGTTGTGGCCGGCGAGGCGCCGCCGCAGTTCCTGATCCGCTTCGGCGGCGGCGAGGGGCTGCGCGGCTACGACGACCGTGAGTTCGCGGGCTCGACCGCCGCGCTGGCGCGGGGGCGTCTCCTCCTCCACCTCCCCCCATACGGCAACCGGCCTCTGTTCCGCAGCGGCATCTTCCTCTTCCCGCCCCTGCGCCCCGCCCTGGTCCTCTCCGGCGACGCCGGCTGGTCCGATATCTCCGACGAGGCGCGCCCCTCGCTGATCCGTCTCGGAGGCCGCACCACCGAGGGCACGCGCTACTCGCACGGCATCGGCATCAGCATCTTCGAGGACGCCGTTTCGGTCGAGCGCGTGTGGCCGGGCGAAGGTGGCGAGGCGAGGTGGTACGCTGGGTTTACGACGTGGTTCTGAACTGCGGGGGAACGGGGAACGATAACTTCAAACAGAAAGGGGTTAGGCTTGGCGCGCATCTCGTCGCATCGGGACCTGGAGGTCTGGCAGATGGCGATGGACCTCGTGGTGGAGGTCTATCGGTTGTCTGGACGCCTCCCCGGCAGCGAGCGATATCGGCTGACGGCGCAGATCACACGCGCGGCACGTCCGTCCCCGCGCACGTCGCGGAGGGCAACGCACGTTCGACCCGCCGCGACTACGCGAACTACCTCTCTGTCGCGAAATGCTCGCTAATGGAGACCGAGACGTCCCTCATCCTCGCCGTTCGCCTCGGGTACATCGACCCGCCTGAGGCCGCTCCCGTGCTCACCCTGATCACGAGGGTGAGCAAGATGCTGACACCCTTGCGCTCCCGCCTCCAACCCACACGTTCCCCGTCCCCCCGCGGTCCCGACTTTGCACCCGCCCCACGCGTGGCGGCGAGCCGCCTCAGCGTACACACCGAAGACGGAGACCACAAGCAATGTCCTCGATCAACCGCCCCCTGGCGGGGCCCACGCTTAGCTACGACCTGTCCGCCGAGGCGGCGCGGCTCCGCCAGGATCCCATGTACCGCCAGAGCGGCAAGCTGGGCCACGCGCTGGTCAAGAACGGGCGCTTCCGCGTGATCCTCACGGCGCTCGCAGCCGGGCAGGCCGCCGAGACCGCCAACGCGGACTCGGCGATGAGCATCCAGGTGCTGGAGGGCTCGCTGCAGGTGCGCGCCGATGGCGGCGAGCAGGAGCTGCGTCAGGGCCAGCTCATCTTCACCGCGCCCGGCGACGCCCACGACATTCGCGCCGCGCAGGATTCGCTCATCCTCATCACCGTCTCCGCCCAGAACGACGACGTCCGCCCCGGCGAGTCGCGCACCGCTTCCGGCGCCAATCCGTGACGCGGCTGGCGCGCGATCGCTCCTGCGCCTCCGCGTGAGGGCACTCCGGCGGGGCCGGCGTCCCACAGGGGGGACGAATGGGACAAGTGTTTACGGCGCTTGCACCTACACGGCGCCTGGCACCGCCCTTGCCCTGTGTGGACCGCTCGACGAGGTGAGGACGGCGGAAACCAGGAAGGAGATCGAGCCATGAAGGCCAGAATACTCGGGCTGCGGTTGGTGGCGCTCGCCGCGATGCTCTCCGCCACGGGGTGCGCGCAGGCAGGGGCGCTCGGCGAGATCCTGGGGGGCGTGATGGGGCCCCAGGGGCAGCAGGGGCAGAGGCAGGGCGGTCAGGTGGTCGGCGAGATCCAGGGGATCGACGCGCGGCAGGGGGTGATGCAGATCCGCACGCAGAGCGGGCAGACTGGGAACGTGTACTTCGACCAGAACACCCGCGTCGTCTACCAGCAGCGTGAGTACAACGTGACGGCGCTGGAGCGCGGCGACGTGGTTGCGTTCCAGGTGCAGCAGGACCAGCGTGGCAACGCCTACACGAACTACATCCAGGTCCAGCAGAGCGTTCAGGAACGCACCGGCCAGAGCACGCAGCAGGGCGGGACGTACGGCAACAACGGCATCCAGCGCTTCGCGGGCACGGTGGGGTACATCGACACGCAGCGCGGATCGTTCGAGCTGCGCACCCAGAACGGCTCGGCGCAGGTGGCGCTCCCCTACGGCGCCAGCGCGCAGGACGCCCAGCGCTTCCGCTCGCTGCGTAGCGGGCAAAGCGTGACGCTCGACGGACAGATGGTCGCACAGGGGCGGATCGACCTGGTGCGCTTCATCTATTAGGCGGCTCCGGATTCGGCACGAAGGGGCACACCCGCCGTGGGTGTGCCCCTTTCTGCGCCCCCAGGCTGCACGAACCTGCCTCGAGCACCTTCCGAGAAGTCGTACTCGGCCAGCATCTCGAACACCTGCTCATCCGTGGACCGATTGCTCATGTCGCGTCGCGCTCGCTCCGCTGGCCTGCACCGCCGAACTCCTTCCTCAACCCAAGCTCGACCACCGATGGCGAATACACAAGGCGGGGCTGATATTCCGCCATCGATGTGACGTTTCTATGCTCGACCGCGCCCCATCAGAGCGCCCGTAGAGCGTTTGGCGCCAGCGGTTCGCATATCGAAAAGAGGTGGTTGCGCGGGTGATTCTTTCCTTCATATTTGACCGTCCGAGCGCGTTCCGCAGATCAACCGGCAGGTGCGAGATGGCGAAGACCGGGGTTGAGAACAGCGCCGCCATGGCGCCCGCTCCGGTGCTGCCGGGCGGCAAGCTTATCGACGTGTACGTCGTTCCAAAGGATGGGGCGTGGCTGGTGCGCGTGCGCGGGGGTGTCCGCAGCACGCACAAGACGCGGGATCAGGCGATCAACGCCGCGATGAAGATCGCTCACCAGACGGAGTGCAACGTCGTGGTCCGTGGCGAAGACGGGCGAATCAAGGAGCGGCTGTCCGGCGCGCTCGTGGACGCGATGATGCTGAAGATGTGGAAGCGCCTGTACGCACGGCACCAGCGGGGGGAGATCTGACGCGGATGAACCGGTGCGCCGCGTGACCTACGACACCAACGTTATGATCCGATACCGCCCGGCGACCTTCCCCGCCGGGTTTTTTATGTCTGCCGTCGTAAGACAGGAACTGACTGCAGGCGCAAAAGACGCGGCAGAGGTCCGCGAATTCGAGCAGTTCCGAAAGGAGTACGAAGCCATGGATCGCCTGCTCGTGCCTTCGGGCGAGGACTGGTGGCTCGCCGGGAAGGTGCTGAACTCGCTGCATCGCGGGCTCAGGTCCCACAAACGGGGGCAGATCACGGCCATTTCAAAGGGAGAGCAGCAACGCATCCTGCGTGACGTGCTCATCGCGCTGACCGCGCGGCGAGCGGGCGCCGCCGTCGTCACGGAGAACGTCTCGGACTTCGAGAAGATCCGGGACTTCTGCAATGTCAGGATCGTGCGGCCCGCCCAGTTCCTCTGATCCGGGCGGGCACCGGCGGCTGTCGAACGTACCGGCGAGGCTACGATCCCGCTCCGCGAGCGGGCCGAAGAGGCGGCCGTAGCGCTCGTGGCTCGTCGCGCGCTCGTCAGCGATGATGGCGGCGCTTTCTTCCAGTACGCCGGCGCAGGAGCGGTCGAGGGCCGCCTCGCACAGCGCGCGGAACAGCTTCCATTCGCTCTCGGGGATGTCCGCCATGCCCGGCGCCTCCCGGGTTCAGTTCCCCGGCGCCATGCCCCGCGCGATGCGGGGGAGGGTGAAGGAGAAGGTGCTTCCAGCGCCGGGGCGGCTCTCGCCGGCGAGGGTGCCGCCGTGCGCCTCCACGATCTCGCGGGCGATGGCCAGGCCGAGGCCGGCGCCCAGCCCGCGCCCGTTGCCGAGCAGAGACTCCAGCTTGGCGGGCGGGATCCCCGCGCCGCTGTCGGCGACGAAGAAGCGCACCGCGGCCACCGAGCTCTCGGTGCCCAGGCGGATGGTGCCCCCAGGGGGCGTGTAGCGGATGGCGTTCCCCACCAGGTTCCCGAACACCTGCAGCACGCGCTCCGGGTCGGCCCACACCCACACCGGCTCGGCCGATGCGATCACCAGCTCGATCCCGCGGTCCGAGGCCAGCGGGCGGCCGACGCAGGCGGCGTCCACCACCAGCGCGCCCGCGGCGAAGGGGCGCGGAGCGAGCCGGCTCACCCGCTCGCCGGGCGGGCCCTGCGTCAGGTCCTGGATGAGCCGCTGCATCTGCTCGGCGGAGCGCAGGATGCCGCGCACCACGTCCCACGAACCCGGGCAGCCGAGGGCGCCGGGGGTCTGCAGGAGGAGGTCGGAGTTGAGCAGGACCACCGACAGAGGATTGCTCAGATCGTGCGAAACCATTGCGCGGAAGCGCTCCCGCTCCTCGGCGATCCGCTTCCGCTCGGTGACGTCCACCATGATCCCGCGCAGCTGCCGCACCACGCCGCCCTCGTCGCGCACCAGGCGGACCACGTCGCAGATCCACCTCGTCGAGCCGTTTGCGGCGACGACGCGGTACTCGAACTGGGTGTCGCGCCCCTCGCGCAGGCCGGCCAGGCAGGTCTGCACCGCCTCGTCGAGGTCGTCGGGGTGGAGGATCTTCATCCAGAAGTCTTCCGCCATCCATGCCTCCGGCGGGTAGCCCAGGATACGCTCCGCCTGCGGGCTCACGAAGGTGAACTGGAAGGTCGCCGCATCCGCCTCCCACACGATTGCGTCCAGAGAGCCGATCAGCTCGTGGTAGTAGCTCTCGGAAGGGGCGGTGCCGGTGGCGGAGTCTAAGTCCATGCGGAGGGAGATGGGTCGGGGGTGAGGACGGGTCCGGAGCCGGCCGGGCGAACGCCGCAAGCATAATCGCCCTCTGGACCGGGATCAAGCCGAGCTATTCCGCCTGATTTTCGCCCTCCCGCGCCCGGACGAGCGCGGCAAAGGAGCGCATGCGCAGCTCGGCGGAGGTGAGACCGGTGCGGGCGAGCGCGTCCTCCAGGGCGAGCGCGCCGCAGCCCACGGCGCGGAGGAAAAAGTTGAGGAGTCCCTGCCCTGTCGCCGCGTCGTCGAAGGCGCTGCCGACGCGGGTGGCACGCGCGGCGCGCTCCACGAAGTTGCGGAGGCGCTCGCCGGCGGCATCCACGCCTTCCAGGAAGAAGCCGTACACCGCCGCGTAGCGCGAAACCAGCTGGGCCGGATGCAGGTCCCACCCCTGGTAGAAGCCGGACGCCAGTCCGTGCCTCACGTTGTCGTGGTGCACGCGCCACCCGCGGTGAACCGCCCGGCGGTTCTCCGCCGCCTGCTCACCGGTCAGTTCGCCGCGATGCGGGGCGATGGGGAGGAGCGTCGTGGCGCCGTCCGACCATCGCACGCCGCTGCCCGCGAGCGCCACCTGCATGGCGTGGCGCGCCCAGTCGCACGCGGGGTGGCGGAGGTGCTGGTGGGCGGCCGTGATCCCCAGCGCGGCCGTGTAGTCGTACGCGCCGAAGTGCGCGGCCACCACCCGCCCCCGCGCCGCGCGCACCAGACCCGGGAGCGCCGCCCGCCCCTCGCCGTCGAACAGCGCCTCAGGCGTCTCCACCATCAGCTCCATGCGGAGCGTCCCCGCCGCCACGCCGTGCTCCGCTTCCAGCCGGTCCAGAAGGAGCGCCAGCAGCTCCGTTTGCTCCGGCACCGTCACCTTGGGAAGGGTTACGAGGAACTCCGGCGGCAGCACGCCGCCCGTGGCGCGCAGGAGCGTGTCCGCGAAGCGGTGCAGCGTGCGGGCGGCGCGGGTGCGCGTCTCGGCGGTCAGCGCCTTGACGCGGATGCCGATGAAGGGCGGGAGCGTGCCCTCCGCCATGCCGCGCGCGACTTCGCGGGCCGCGGATTCGGCGTGGGCGTCTTCCTCGGCGTCAGGTCGCGCGCCGTAGCCGTCCTCGAAGTCGATGCGGAAGTCTTCCACCGGCTCTCGGAGCAGCTTGGCGCTTACCCGTTCCCACACCGCCTCCGTGTCCCTCCCCAGCGCCTGCGCGAGGGTGGCCGCGTCCGGCGCGTAGCGGTCGAGCGCCTCCAGTGCGTGTGTGCCCAACCGTGGCGCCGTGTCCGCGCGGAAGAGGTGCGCTCCGCCATACAGGGTGTGCACGGGCTGGCGCTCCGCACCCTCGCCCGTGCGTGCGCGTGCCAGCGCGCGGGTCAGCCTCTCCTCGGCGTCTTCGAGATCGGACATCGGGTTGGTGGATGGGCACCGCCGGCCGGCGCCCCCGCGCGCGAACCGTTCCATGCCGTTGCGGGGTATTATACGACGTGCAGCCGGATGGCGCCGTGCGGGCGCATGGGGAATGGGTCCGCGCGGAACGGGTCAGGGCACGGGCGCTATGAAACGCGACCGGTCCACTTCCCTGAACGGAGCGCCGCGCGATACTTGCGCGTTCACATTCACTCCGCACCAGAGATCCTGGCACGCCGGTGACCGTGAGGCGCTCCGTCGGGAACTGACTGGCAGCTCGTCCCCAGGCCGCGTGCCAAGACCCTCCAGTTTCGAACGATAGGGACGGATTGAGACGCGGGAGAGCACCAACGCGCCATCTTCGCCCCGCCGGCGTGACGCTAGTTCATGCCTGAACGACAGCGAGCCCGGGGTTGCTCCCGCCGCATTGACAGCGGCGGAAAAGCGGGGGATGTGTTACATTAAGTATATCAAACAATGAGAGTTAGACACGTTCGGGGTGGCTGGCGCGGGGCGGTTTTCGCGTGGCAGGGCTTGTGCGAAACGCGGTCCCCAGCACGCCGTTGGGGCCGCACCAGTCGCGGCGGACGGCGACCCCTTCTTGAAGGAAGGATGACGAGATGAGTGAACGACTGATGCTGCCCGTTCTCCCGCTCCGGGAGACGGTCGTGTTTCCCGGGACCGCCGTGCCGATCTCGGCCGGGCGGCCGGGTACCCTGCAGGCCATCGAGGCCGCGCTCGCCGGCGACCGGCGCATGCTGGCCGTGGCCCAGCGCGAGAACCGCGACGAGGTGGACGCGGAGAACCTCTACACCGTGGGCACCGTGGTGCGTATCGCCCAGGTGCAGCGCGGCAATGGCGGCGTGCAGCTGCTGATCCAGGGCGAGGGGCGCGCCCTCGCGCTCCAATACGTGGCTCAGGAGGGCCGCGGGCTGGCCGCGCACGTCCGCGAGATGCAGGAGCTGGAGCCGATCGCGGCCGACGATCCGGCTTTCCTGGCGCTCTACCGCGAGCTGCGCGACCGCGCCGCCGAGCTCGGCAAGCGCCGCGGCATCCCGCCGGAGATGCTGCAGCAGTTCATGAGCGGCGTCACCGAGCCGGGGCCGTTCGCGGACCTGGTGTCGTTCTACGTGGAGATGGGTACGGAGGCCAAGCAGAAGCTCCTCGAGATCCTCTCCGTGGAGGAGCGCCTGCGCTCCCTTCTGCTCATCGTGCAGCGCCAGCTCGCAATGATCGAGGCGCAGGAGGAGATCCAGCAGCAGGTGCAGGAGGAGCTGGGCGAGCGCCAGCGCGAGATGCTCCTGCGCGAGCAGATGAAGGCGATCCAGCGCGAGCTGGGCGAGGAGGACGAGGGCGCCGAGCTGGAGGAGCTGCGCGAGAAGATCGAGGCGCTCGGGCTGGACGAGACGGCGCGAGAGGAGGTGGAGCGCGAGCTGGGCCGGCTGGAGCGCACCAATCCGCAGAGCGCCGAGTACCAGGTGATCCGCACTTACCTGGAGTGGGTGGCGGACCTGCCGTGGAACGTGCGCACCGAGGATCGGCTGGAGCTGCTTCCCGCGGACGAGATCCTCAACGAGGACCACTACGGGCTGGAAGACGTCAAGGACCGCGTGCTGGAGTTCCTGGCCGTGCGCCAGCTGGCTGCACGGCGTGCCGAGAGCGAGGTCAAGGAGGAGGCCGCCATCGAGGCGGAGGCCCTCTCCGGCACCGAGGCGGAGGCATCGGCCGAGGAGCTGGAGCGCGAGATGGCCGAGGCCAGGGCCAAGGCGACCGCAAAGGGGCCCATCATCCTCTTCGCCGGCCCTCCGGGCGTCGGCAAGACGTCGATCGCCAAGTCGATCGCGCGGGCGCTGGGGCGCAAGTACGTGCGCATCGCGCTGGGCGGCGTGCGCGACGAGGCGGACATCCGCGGGCACCGGCGCACCTACGTGGGCGCCATGCCCGGGCGCATCGTGCAGGCCCTGAAGCAGGCCAAGAGCCGCAACCCGGTGATCCTGCTTGACGAGGTGGACAAGCTGGGGGTCAGCTACCAGGGCGATCCGTCGAGCGCGCTGCTGGAGGTGCTGGACCCGGCGCAGAACCACGAGTTCACGGACCACTACCTGGGCGTGCCCTTCGACCTCAGCGAGGTGCTCTTCATCGCGACGGCCAACTACGCCCAGAACATCCCGGCGCCGCTGTACGACCGCATGGAAGCGGTTGAGTTCCGCGGCTACACGGACCAGGAGAAGAAGGCCATCGCCGAGCGCTACCTCCTTCCACGGCAGCGCGAAGAGGCGGGGCTGCGCGCCGAGGAGCTGGATGTGACCGACGAGGCGCTGCGCGCCGTGATCGCCGAGTACACCCGCGAGGCGGGGGTGCGCCAGTTGGAGCGCGAGGTGGGGAAGCTGGCCCGCAAGGCCGCGCGCCGCATCGCCTCCGGTGCGGAGAGCACGGTGAAGGTGGACCTGGAGCGGGTGAAGGAGCTGCTGGGGCGCACCCGGGTGCACCCGGAGCGCGCGGGGGGCGAGGACACGACCGGCGTGGCCACGGGGATGTACTACACCCCAGTGGGCGGCGACATCATGTTCATCGAGGTCAGCGCGCAGCAGCGTGCCGCCGTGCCGGCGACGGCGGAGGGGGAGAGCGCCGCGCAGCCGGGCTTCGGCAACCTGGTGCTCACCGGGCAGCTGGGCGACGTGATGAAGGAGTCGGCGCGCGCCGCGCTGACCTACGCCCGCGCCAACGCGGGGCGCTACGGGATCGACGCGCGCAAGGCATGGGGCTCGGAGCTGCACATCCACGTCCCCGCGGGCGCCATCCCCAAGGACGGCCCCTCGGCGGGCGTGGCGATGACCACGGCGCTGGTCTCCGCCCTCTCCGACACCCCCGTCCGCTCGGACGTGGCCATGACGGGCGAGGTGACGCTGACCGGGCGGGTGCTCCCCATCGGCGGCGTGAAGGAGAAGCTGCTGGGCGCGCACCGGGCGGGGATCCGCACCATCGTCCTCCCCAAGGACAACGAGGGCGACCTGGAGGACCTGCCGGCCGAGGTGCTGGCCGCGCTGGACGTGCACCCGGTGGAGACGATCGACCAGGCGCTCTCCGTGGCGCTGCGGGGCGCCAGCATGAGCGAGGGGAAGCTGCGCTTCCCCGAGCTGCCCCTTCCGCTCCCCGGCGGCGCCCGCGGCTCCGAGGGCGCGGTGCGGATGCACGGCAGCCGGTAAGCTGCCAATGTAGCTTTGAAGGGTCCTGGAGGCATTTGCCTCCAGGACCCTTTGCTATTGACCGATCAAAAGGTCGAAACCCCTGCTGCCTTAAACTCCTGATTCGCTACGCCCTTCAGTCCTCCGAAGCGAACGGGGTTGTTCCTGGCAGTGAGAGACGGCGGACAGAGCCAACCTCTGGTGTGTGGGAAAAGGATACTCGACGACTATGCAAGTAGTCAAAAGAACTTGCGCCAAGCGGCTGAGGAGTCAAGACGCTGTAATGTGATAGCAGCGAAGGGCAGCTTGCATGCTTTGCGCTGCCTCAGCGATGCTTTCCGCAAGTTTGGCTTTGAACGTGTCCGCATCGTGTGCCAGATGTACTCGATCATCGTGTAACCCCCGCACGCACAAGGAAATCCCTCAGGCCCCCAACCGCTGCCCGGCCCATCTCCGGTTTCGGATGAGGCCTGTGAAAGACGCGCTGCTGACCGTTTACACTCAGCGCCACCCTAGACTCTTAACGTTCAGCGACGATGCCGTTCAACGCTTTCACTAGCCCCTCCACGTCAGGCCATCGCACGTCCGGTCGCGTCGGCACTTCGAAGATTGCGGCGAGCGTTGCCCGCTGCTTCTTGTTCATTTCGTTCCCGCCCTTGGCTCTTCGCGGAAAACGATCCAGTCTCGTGGAGAATAGGTGTAGATCGACATCGTTAATGCCGCTCCGGTTCTGTGGCACGTTCTCGACGCATGTTCAAGCGACCGGGTTTTCATGACTTATACACGCACAGTGACTACTCCTCTCATGCGAATACTGAGTGGCGGGCCCTGCGTCAGTGTGCCGGGCGATCGCCCGCGGAAGTCTCCCCCCGCCCGGCAAATATTTCCTGAATCTCGTGCTCAACAGCGCGGCCAAGATTCAAAGAACGGTCGAACTCATCCAGCAGGGCGTCGAGAGCTTCGGACAGTCTGCGCTTTGCTCTGTTTACCGGTGCGCTGATGCGCGGCTGGTTCGCGACCGCAACATCCCCTGCGCTTCATCGTTAGCCGCGTTTAGAACCTGTAAGTTTCCCAATAAGCTCCCAGAGCGTCGGGTCTGCTCCGTCAAGGTCGGTACTCAGTGCCACCGCGCCAGACAACGACGCAGACGTCGCCTGGCTTGCGGAAGCGAACGCGGGACGTAGCTGATCAATCCGTGCGGCGAACGCCTCCGTGTCGACTGCGAATGCCTTCGCCGCCCTCCAAAGAGGCCGTGGGTCGGACCCCGCGATCGCTGAGGCTAGTTCGAACTCTTTAGTCCGCTCCAGGACACGTGCATTGAATGCGTTCATGTCGAGTGCCAGCTCTGTTATCACCGCGGTCACCGATTCGAAGCCAGATGCGCCTTGCTGGTAACTTGAACGGTTTCGATTGGCGCCCGCGCACCGCCGGGAGCGCGGCAACGACGCGCACGCGCGTGCCGGCGGAGCGAACCAGGCTCCGCGGGGTATCCGAAGGGCGCGAATCACCGGGCGCTTGCCGGGCGATTTCGCTTTACTTTACATGCGTGCAGAGAGCTCCTGGTGCCCGATACGGTGCCCCCCGCACAGAGCCGGCGGAGCGAGTGGGTGCTGCTGGCGGTGCTGACCGCCGTGCAGTTCTGCCACATCCTCGATTTCGTCATCATCATGCCGCTGGGGCCGCAGCTGATGCGCTCCTTTGGCATCGGGGCGAGCCAGTTCGCGCTGCTCGTTTCCGCGTACACCTTCAGCGCGGCCGTCACGGGGCTGTTCGCGGCGTCGGTGATGGACCGCTTCGATCGCAAGCGGATGCTGCTGGTGCTGCTGGCGGGATTCGCCGTGGGGACGCTGCTCTGCGGATTGGCGGGGAGCTTCGCGCTGCTGATGGCGGCGCGGGTGGCGGCCGGGGCGTGCGGCGGGGTGCTGGCGGGGGTCGTCTTCGCCATCGTCGGCGACCAGATCCCGCCCGAGCGGCGGGGGCGCGCCACCGGCGTGGTGATGGCGGGGTTCAGCGCCGCGTCGGTGCTGGGGCTGCCGCTGGGGCTCTCGGTGGCGGAGCGGCAGGGGTGGCAGGCGCCCTTTTTCCTGCTGGCGGTGCTCACGGCGGGGGTGGTGCTCGCCGGCGCTCTGGCGCTCCCCCCCATGCGCAGGCACCTTTCCGCTCCCCGGGGAAGCTCGCCGCTGCGGGACCTGTGGGCGGTGGCGCGCGAGCCGTCGCACCTGCGCGCCCTCGTCTTCACGACCGCGCTGATGTTCGCCGCCTTCACCGTGGTCCCCTTCCTCAGCCCGTACCTGACCTCCAACGCCGGCGTCGCGGAGACGCGGCTGGACCTGGTCTACCTGGCGGGCGGGCTGGCGACGCTCTTCACCGGGCCCGCGATGGGGTGGCTGGCCGACCGCTTCGGCCACGCGCGGGTGTTCACGATGACGGCGGTGGTGAGCATCGTCCCCATCGTGGCCGTCACCAACCTGCCGCCCGTGGGGCTCCCGCTGGTGCTTACCGTCACCACCACGATGATGGTGCTGGGCTCGGGGCGGATGATCTCGGCGACGGCGCTGGTGACGGGGGTGGTGCTGCCGGCGCGGCGCGGGAGCTTCATGAGCCTCAACGCCGCCGTACAGCAGGGGGCGGCCGGGCTCGCCGCCTTCGTGGCGGGGCTGATGATCGGCCGCGCGCCCGACGGCAGGATGCTGGGCTACGCGCGGGTGGGCGCGCTGGCCATCGCCGCCAACCTGCTCACCCTGTGGCTGGTGCGCCGGCTGCACGAGGTGAAGCCGGAGCCCGCCACGCAGCTGGAGGCGGGCGCGCCCCCGCTCGCCGCACCGCTGGAGGCGCCGCGCGACGCGGCCGCCGTCTGAACTCAAGGAGATTGCGCTTTGTCCAACGGCTCGGAAAAGAAAAAGAAAAAGGTCACCGCCGAAGCGTGGGCCGAAGCGCGCGCGCTCGTCTGGCAGCACCGCGGCAAGCTCAGCATCGGGATGGTGCTGATGCTCGTCTCGCGCGTGGCGGGGCTGGTGCCGGCCGCCGCCTCCAAGTTCCTGATCGACGATGTGATCGGGAAGGGGCGCGGCCAGCTCCTGATGCCGCTCGCCCTGGGCGTGGCCGGCGCGACGCTGGTCCAGGCGCTGACCTCGTTCTCGCTGTCGCAGGTCATCAGCATCACGGCGCAGAGGGCCATCAACGACATGCGCCGCCGGGTGATGAGCAAGATCACGCGGCTGCCGATCGGCTACTTCGACTCCACGCAGTCCGGCGTGCTGGTGTCGCGCATCATGACGGACGCGGAGGGGATCCGGAACCTGGTGGGGACCGGGATCATCCAGCTGGTGGGCGGCATCGTGACGGCGATCGTGGCGCTGGTGTGGCTCTTCGTCCTCAACTGGCTGCTGACGGCCATCATCCTCGCCATCCTGCTGGTGTTCGGCGGCGCCATGGCGCGCACCTTTACCAAGCTGCGCCCCGTCTTCCGCGAGCGGAACGAGATCAACGCGCGCATCACGGGCCGGCTCACCGAGACGCTGGGCGGCATCCGCGTGGTGAAGGCGTACGGCACCGAGAAGCGGGAGCAGCGGGTGTTCGCGCGCGGCGTCAACCGGCTCTTCCGCAACATCGCGCTGAGCATCACGGCGGTGTCGGCGGTCGGCTCGGCCGCGACGGTGGTGGTCGG
Organism: Longimicrobium sp.; assembly: GCA_030446945.1. GTDB lineage: Bacteria > Gemmatimonadota > Gemmatimonadetes > Longimicrobiales > Longimicrobiaceae > Longimicrobium. The sequence goes on from JAUJMI010000008.1 coordinate 20,189, forward strand.
GCTGGCGTCGGTGGCGATGATCATGGTGGGCGGCCGCGCCATCCTCGACGGCACCATGACGCTGGGCGACCTCTTCTCGTACACCATCCTCACGGGGCTGCTGGCGGCGCCGGTCATCCAGATCGCCTCCATAAGCACCCAGATCAGCGAGGCGTTCGCGGGGCTGGACCGCATCCGCGAGATCATGAAGATGCGCACCGAGGACGACGAGGACGAGGAGCGCGGCCCCATCGGCCGCATTCACGGCGACCTGGAGCTGCGCGACGTCTGGTTCGAGTACAACCCGGGCCAGCCGGTGCTCAAGGGGGTCAACGTGGACGCCCCCGCGGGGAGCACGACGGCGCTGGTGGGCTCCAGCGGCTCGGGGAAGAGCACGCTGGTGAGCCTGGTGATGGCCTTCAACCGCCCCTCCCGGGGGAAGCTGCTGGTGGACGGGCGCGACCTGAACGACATCCGGCTGGGCGACTACCGCGCGCAGCTGGGCGTGGTGCTGCAGGAGAACTTCCTCTTCGACGGCACGGTGGCGGACAACATCCGCTTCAGCCGCCCGGACGCCACGCGCGACGAGATCGAGGAGGTGGCGCGCATCGCCAACGCGGACGAGTTCATCCGCGGCTTTCCGCAGGGATACGATACGGTGGTCGGCGAGCGCGGAATCAAGCTCTCGGGCGGGCAGCGGCAGCGGATCGCCATCGCGCGCGCCATTCTGGCGGACCCGCGCATCCTGATCCTGGACGAGGCCACCTCGGCGCTGGACAGCGAGAGCGAGGCGCTGATCCAGGAGGGGCTGCGGCGGCTGCGGCAGGGGCGCACCTCGTTCGTGATCGCGCACCGCCTCTCCACCATTCGCAGCGCGGACCAGATCCTGGTGCTGGAAGCCGGCGAAGTCGTCGAGCGCGGCACGCACACGGAGCTGATGGCGCTGGGTGGCCGCTACCGTGAGCTGCACGACCGGCAGTACGCGTGGGAGTCCGACCGCTTCGTGAACCCCGGCGAGGACTTCACGCCCGAGCCGGAGCTGCCCAAGGCCAAGGTGCGCGCGGCGGCGGCGAGCTAAGGGATCGAACGGCGGGTCTCACGCGGAGGCGCGGAGAGAACCGCAACTGCGTGGCTCACACAGAGGCACAGAGACACGGAGGAAAGCCGACGAAGGTTTTTCTCCGCGCCTCCGCCTCTCCGCGTGAGCCCTGCGGTTCGGGTACTGAGAGAACACCGAGACGAGCGGGAAGGTCTTCTCTCTGCCTCCGTGTCTCTGTCTGAGGTTGCCGTAATCTCAAGCGGTTGGATAGCGAGGAGGCGCGGAGAAGATCTCTCCGCGCCTCCTTCTTTGTCAGGACTTCTGGCCGCGCCCGCCGCCGCCGCGGCCGGGACCCTTGGACGGGCCGCGCGCCGGGCCCTTGAAGGGCGGCTTGCCGGGGCCGCGGCGAGGCTTTGACTCGCGGGGGGCCTCGTCGTCGTCGCGGTCGCGGGAGCGGGGAGGGGCGCCGCGAGTGCCGCCGCGCGGGCCGCCGCCGGTGCGGCCGGCCGAGCCACCGCGGGTGCCGTAGCCGGGGCCTGAACGCTCGGACGGGCCGGAGCGCTCGCGCGTGGCCGTGCTCGGGCGCGCGCGCGGGGCGGGACGATCCTCCTCGGCGCGCTCCATCCCCTGGGCGATGCGCTGGAGCTGGCGGGCCTGGCTCAGAAGCGCGCGGCCCTGCTCTTCCAGCGCGTCCGCCATCTCCAGCAGGTCCTCGGAACGCGAGCCGCGGGCGCGCGAGGGCGCGCGGAATCCTCCGTCTTCAGCATCGTTATCGGCAGCGCGGCCGGGCGGGCCGCGGCGCGTGGGTTGTCTCATGTGTCCTCATGTGTGGGTGTGACGCGGATGCGGGAACCGGGTCCGCACCCGCTGCACGATGCGCACCCGCCGCACGGGCGGTGCGCGCACAAGGTAACGCCCCGCGCGCCCCGCCGCTTACTTGCGCTCAGGACCAGGGCTCGTCGGTCGCGGGGCCGTAAATGGAGGGGACCGGCACGTCCAGCAGCCGCAGGTACAGGCTGAGCTGCCCGCGGTGGTGCACCAGGTGACTCACCACCGTCCCGCGCAGCACCCCGATGTGCGGCGCGGTGAAGACGACGCGCTCCCCGGCGCGCAGGCTCCGCGGCTCCCGCAGCGACAGGTCGTCCGCGTCCTCCAGCAGCGCGCGAAGGCGGCCACCGTCTCGTCGAAGCGGCGCAGGACCTCGTCGCGGCTCGTCGCGATCCGGTTGGGCGGCAGCGGGGCGGCGACGTCGAAGTCCTGGCCCTGCAGCACCGCCGTCCCGTAGAACGGGATCGTCGCGACGTGCGTGGCGAGGCCGCCCAGCAAACATCGACCTGGCGTGCGGCTTCCAGTCGAGTCGTCGGTCACGGCGGGACTTCGAAGGCGAGTTGGAAAAGGAAAGGCGGCCCCGGGGGACCGCCTTTTCAGATGCAGCAACGAAGCGCGCGGCTCAGCAGCAGCACTTCTCCCTGCAGCAGTCGCAGCTCTCGCAGCACGCGGTGCAGTCGCAGTCCGGACAGTCGCACTTGACGTTCATGGGGCCTCCAAACTGTGGATGAAGTTGAATCCGTTCGTATGTGACGGTAAGCTAGATGAAGCTTCGGGTCAAGCCGACCGCATGCGTCACTGTTCACACCGGCGCGAGCGGATGATGGGGCGCGCGCGGAAGCTCCACGCGCACCGGGTCGCCCGGGCGCACCTCGCCGTCCGCGACGACCACGCCCATGATGCCCGCCTTGCGCACCAGGTTCCCCTCGGCGTCATGGCCGAGGACGGCGGACATGAGGCCGGGCTGGAAGCGGTCGAGCTGCCTGCACGGGTTGCGCAGGCCGGTGACCTCCACCACCGCATCGCCGCCCAGGTACAGGCGCGTTCCCACCGGGAGCGCCAGCAGGTCGACTCCGCGCGTGGTGACGTTCTCGCCCATCTCCCCCGGCGCCACGGTGAAGCCGGCCACCCGCAGCTCGTCGTGCAGCTCGGCGTGGATCAGGTGCACCTGGCGCAGGTTGGGCTGCGTGGGGTCGCGGGCCACGCGCGAGAGGTGCTGCACGGTGACCCCCAGGTGCGCGTCTCCCTCCACGCCCAGCCCGGCCAGGAGACGGATGCGCTCCCGGTTCGCCTTGCCGAAGGAGTGCTCCGGGCTGAGGCTGACCGCCGCGACGGTGCCGGTCATCGGCTCAGGGCGTGGGCTTCACGCGCTCCAGCCGCGCGATCAGGTCGGCCTGGTGTGCCTCCGCCAGCTTACGGCCCACCTCGGCGCCGCGCTCAGCCATCTTCGGCTGGATCAGGGCGACGCGCTGCCCCAGCGGCGTGCGGAAGAAGGCGGTGAGCGCGCGCAGATCGGCCTCGGTAATCGCCTCCGCGTAAACCTCGGCGAAGGCGGTCTTGGCCTCGGCGCTGGCGAAGATCTCGCGCGCCCACTCCATCATCACCGCCCGATAGGGCTCCATTCCCGGGTTGGCACGGATCTGCTCCTCCAGCGACATCTCCACCGCGGCGGCGGCGACCTTTTGAATGTGGAGCGTCTCCAGGTATTCCCGCGCCGCCTCCAGGTGCGAGGGCGCAAAGGTGCGCGCCTGCTGCGCGGCGGCCGGCGTGGCGAGCGCGAGGACGAAGCCGAGTGCGAACACGATGTGGCGCATGAAGTCTCCAGGTTCTTCCCGGGCGCGCGGCCCGGTGGTTCGGGTTGGTGGCGGGTGCCCGCCGTTGTCGCGAGGCCGTCTTAACGCGCCGTTTCACCGCCCCGGCCGGTACTCCCGCTCGGTGTGCCCGCGCAGCTGCGAGGGGTAGAAGTACACCTCGCGCAGGTCGCCGGCGGCGTAGCGCTCGGCCTGGTCGTTGAAGTGCGGCGAGCGCGGGTCGCCGCTCTGCCCGCCGGCGGTCACAGCGCGCGCCCGCACGCTGTCGCCGAACTCTACGACGGCCACGAAGCTGTTGCCGCTGGTGCCGTAGTAGCGCTTCGTGCCCGGGTAGCGGCGCGCCCCAAAGGAGGCGAGCGAGCCCCACTGCGCCGACGTAAAGGGCACCGGGATGCTGGGCCCCGCATCGGTGAACGGCTGCACGATGGCGCCGGTCAGGCGCTGGAAGCGGTTGATCTCCCCCCA
>JAUJMI010000515.1 GCA_030446945.1 Longimicrobium sp.
AGCTGGGCTTCAGCGCCGGCAACATCGCCGCGCACGCCCGCGCCGCCCTCGGCCGCGGCGAGACGCCGACGGGCGGGGAAGGGAAGGCGGGGGCCGGCGGGGCGAAGCTGGGAATGGACGAAAAGTAGAAAAGAAGTGCTGAGTCCTGAGTGCTAGGTGCTGAACTGCGTTACATTAGCACTCAGCACTCAGCACTTAGCACTAAAGTATTCAGTACCCACACCGGAGGACGACCCATGCCCGAATCCAATCCGCTTCACCAGCTCCACCCCCTCGGCCAGTCCGTGTGGCTGGACTACATCCGCCGCGAGATCCTGGAGAACGGCGAGCTGGAGGCGATGATCGCGCGGTACGACCTGCGCGGCGTCACCTCCAACCCCAGCATCTTCGAGGAAGCCATCGCCAGGAGCGACGACTACGACGGCGCCATGGAGGAGCTGGCGGCGGACGGGGCGGACGCGAGCCGCGCCTACGAGACGCTCGCCGTGCAGGACATCCGCCGCGCCTGCGACCTCTTCCGCCCCGTCTACGAGGCGGCCGGCGGGCATGACGGCTTCGTGTCGCTGGAGGTGTCGCCCGAGCTGGCCCACAGCGCGGAGGAGACGCTGGAGGAGGCACGGCGGCTGTGGAAGGCGGTCGGCCGGCCCAACCTGATGGTCAAGGTGCCGGGCACGGAGCAGAGCGTCCCCGCCTTCGAGCAGCTCATCGCGGAGGGGATCAACGTCAACGTGACGCTCCTCTTCTCCATCTCCGGCTACGAGCGGGTGATGGAGGCGTACCTGCGCGGGCTGGAGAAGCGCTCCGAGCAGGGCGGCGCGCTGGACCGCGTCGCCTCGGTCGCGTCGTTCTTCGTGTCGCGCGTGGACTCCGCGGTCGATGCGCAGCTCGAGAAGCTGGGCGGCGACACGGCCAGGTCGATGATGGGCAAGGCCGCCGTGGCCAACGCGAAGCTGGCGTACCACCGCTTCACCGAGATCTTTGCGGGCGAGCGGTGGGAGCGGCTGGCGGGGCGCGGCGCGCGGGTGCAGCGGCCGCTCTGGGCCAGCACCTCCACCAAGAACCCGGAGTACCGCGACGTCATCTACGTGGAGGAGCTGATCGGCCCGCACACCGTCAACACGATGCCGCTCGCCACCGTCGAGGCGTTCGCCGACCACGGCGTCGCGCGGCGCACGGTGGACCAGGACGTCGCCTCGGCCCGCCAGGTCCTCGCCGACCTGCGCGAGCTGGGGATCGACCTGGATGCCGTCACCGAGCAGCTCCAGACCGACGGCGTGGAGAAGTTCTCCAAGTCGTTCCGCGAGATGATGCAGGTGGTGGAGGAGAAGCTTTCGCGCGTGGCGCAGAAGGCGTAGGGCTCTCTCCCCCAGCATCGCTCCGCGATGCATCCCCTCCCCCAGAACTGCCTGGGGGAGGGGGAGTTTGCACGGATCCGCGCCGGTCACGTTGGGGCGTGACTCATCGCGCCCGCCCTCTCCCCCACGTTGACGCCGGCTGACGAACCAAACCTCGTAGGGGCCGCCCCGCGTGGCTGCCGTGCCAGCCCCCGCGACGACGCTGGCCCGACGACTGGGACACCTGCCTGCGACCAATGTGCCCCGGCTGACCCATTCGTGCCGCACATCTCCGAATCGACGGGAATGTTCCCGAGCAGCTAAAATGTTGCTGCTACAGGATATCGTGGCAAGGGGCGCGGAATGGTGCGGCTGGGCACAGCGGTTGCCCTTCGGGATGCCATCGAATGTCCCCCTTCTCGCCCCCTCTCCGCCTCGCCCATTCACAGCAGCACCCCGGGAACGCCTCGGATGGCGGCGCGCCCCGGACCCAAGACGAAGCGGCTCCCCGCCGCTCCCCGCCCGCACCCCACCGGACATCGCCTCCCCGCCGGGCCGCCTCCTACCAAGGAGCGGCCCGGCGGTGTTTTTTGTGCCCGGAGCTTGCCGCGCCCCGCCGGGGGTGCGTATTTGCAGCGATGCCGCGCACGGCGCGCGGCCGGCGTACACCAGCACACGCGGAGGGGCGGATGCGGCTCGGGATGGTGGGGCTCGGGAAGATGGGCGGCAACATGGTGCAGCGCCTCATCCGCGGCGGGCACGAGGTGGCGGTGTTCGACCTGGACGCCGAAGCGGTGCAAAAGGTGGCGGCCGCCGGCGCCACCCCCGCGGGATCGCTGGCCGAGCTGGTGGGGGCGCTCCAGGCGCCGCGCGTGGTGTGGGTGATGGTCCCCGCGGGCGATCCCACGGCGC
>JAUJMI010000141.1:0-7089 GCA_030446945.1 Longimicrobium sp.
GAGCGCGATCTCGCCGTCGGTCACGATGCTCACGCGCCCCGCCACCCCCTCCGCGGCAAGCGCGTTCTCCACGGCGAGGCGCTCCGTCTCGTTCCCCACGCCGGCCAGGCCGGCGCAGAGGGCAGCGGGGGGTTGGGAGAGCCCCGCCTGCGCCATGGCGCCGCGCACCAGCTCGGCCACCAGCAAGGCGCTGGCGAGGGGGTCGCGCGGGTCCACCAGCCCCGCGCCCCCCACCCGCCTCAGGATCTCGCGCCCCGAGCGGTCGGCGAGCACCAGCGTGGTGCGGGTGCCGCCGCCGTCCACTCCCGCATAGGTCTCCACCCCGTCACCCCGCCGCGGCGCCGGCCAGCACTACCCCGCGCGCGCCCGGCACGTCGGTGGCGCGGCGGTGGCGCGGCGGACGGGCCAGCGCGCTCGTGGAGATCGTCTCCTGCTCCACCGGCTGCCCGTTCTTGCGCACCACGTAGGCCTCCATGGCGAAGTACTCGGGGAGGCCCAACTGGTCCACGATGCGCGCCGTCCCCGTGTTGCGCTCCTCCACCCGCTGCCAAAACTCGCGCTCGTCCTGCCCGGGGAAGGGCGCCTTGTCCTTTTGGCTCTGGTGCTTGTAGATCGCCAGGATCTTGGTGCGCAGCTCCTCCTCGCTGAGCGGGACGAGGATGTCCGCGTCGGACACGCTCCACTCCTGCCAGGCGCCGCGGTAGTACCACACCTCGGGCTGCTCGCCGCTGTACTGCTGGAGGGCGCGCTCCACCGCCTCCAGGCACATGCGATGCGTGCCGTGCGGGTCGGAGAGGTCGCCGGCCACGTAGATCAGCTCCGGCCGGTGCTCCTCCAGCAGGCGCAGGACGATGGCCACGTCCTCCGGGCCGATGGGGTCCTTGCGCACCTTCCCCGTCTGGTAGAAGGGGAGCTTCAGGAAGCACGCCTGGTCGCGCGTCATCCCGAACGTCTCGATCCCGGAGACGGCCTCGGCCTCGCGGATGCGCTGCTTGATCGTCTGCACCTCGGGGATGTCCACCTGCCCCGGGTGCTTGGAGTCCAGGAACGCCTCCATCCTGTTCGTGAGGTCCTGGAGCTTGCCGTCGTCGGCGAAGTCGCTCCCGAAGCGCTGCAGGAAGTCCAGGTAGCGGCGCACCTCGTGGTCGAATACCGCGATGTTCCCCGACGTCTGGTACGCGACGATGATGTCGTTGTCGTTCTGGTGCAGCTTGTTCAGGATGCCGCCCATCGAGATCACGTCGTCGTCCGGGTGGGGCGAGAAGACGATGATGCGCTTCCCCTGCGGCAGCTTGCTGCGCCCGCGGATCTTGGAGATCAGCGCGTTGAACACTTCGCCGTTCAGCGGCCCGGCCGATCCGTAGCGCGCCAGCAGCGCGCTCAGGTGGTTCTCGCGGTAGTCCTCGGGGTCCAGCTTCAGGATGCTCTTGCCCGTGGTCTGGCTCAGCCAGATCACCGCCTCGATCTCCAGCTTGCGGTTCCACGCCACCTCGCCCACCACCCACGGCGTCTTGATGCGCGTGAGCTCTGCGGCGGCGGCGGGGTCCAGGTAGAAGGTGGCGTTGGGATGGTCCTGCAGGTACGTGGCGGCCACGTCCGGGTCGGGCTCCCCCTCCACCGAGCGGCGCACGATGGCGGCCTTGTGCTCACCCGTGGCCACCAGCGCGATCTCGCGGGCGTCCAGGATGGAGGCCACCCCCATCGTCACCGCCTCGGTGGGGACGTTGTCCTCGCCGAAGAAGTCGGCCGCGGCGTCGCGCCGCGTGACGGTGTCCAGCGCGATCACGCGGGTGCGGCTCCCCACGCCGGAGCCCGGCTCGTTGAAGCCGATGTGCCCCGTCTTGCCGATCCCCAGGATCTGGAAGTCGATGCCGCCCGCGGCGCGGATGGCGTCCTCGTACTGCTGGCACGCCTCCTCCACCCGCGCCCGCTCGATGTTGCCGGGCGGGAGGTGGGCGTTCCCCCGTGGGATGTTGATGTGGTCGAAGAGGTTCTCCCGCATGTACCGTTGGTAGCTGTGGATGCTCTCCGGCTCCATAGGGTAGTACTCGTCCAGGTTGAAGGAGACGACGTTGGAGAAGTCGAGGCCTTCCTCCCTGTGCAGCCGGATCAGCTCTCGGTAGATGCCGATGGGCGTGCTGCCGGTGGCCAGCCCCAGCACTGCGGGCCGCCCCTGGGCGTTGCGCTCGCGGATGATCTCAGCGATGCGGCGTGCGATGGTGTTCGCGATCTGGTCGTACTCGACGATGACGACGGGGACGCGCTCGCGGGTCTGCGCCATGCCACCTCGTTTCGGGTTTGCTGGTTTGGTGTGGGCGCCGTCCGCGCGCCACGCAAGCCTGCTTTGTAGCATCGGGGCGGGTCCCGCGCAAGGACAAACGACCCGCTTACGGTTTCGTTACGGTCGCGCTACTGCCGCCTCGACTCCCAGTCCACCAGCGGCGCATCGGTGATCGCCATCTGCACCGCGTCGGCGATCGCGCGGCGCAGACCGACGTGCTTCTGGTTCTCGGCGGTCGGGTTCACGCGGTTGGTGAGGATGACGACGAAGAGCCCTCGCTCCGGATCGATCCAGAGCGAGGTGCCCGTGTACCCCGTGTGGCCGAAGGAGCGCGGCCCGAAGTAGCGCCCCGCGCTGGAGCGCTCGGACGGCGTGTCCCAGCCGAGCGCGCGGCTCGTCCCGCGTCCCTGCGGCGCGGTCCAGCGCGCGATCGTCTGCGGGCGCAGGATGCGCACGCCGTTGTACTCGCCGCCGTTCAGCAGCATCTGGGCGAAGACGGCCATGTCGCGCACGCTGCTGAAGAGCCCCGCGTGCCCCGCCACCCCGCCGATGGCCCACGCGTTGGCGTCGTGCACCTCGCCCCAGATCAGCCCGCCGCGGTCCGCCGCCACCTCGGTCGCCGCGGTGCGGGGGCGGAGCGCGGCGCCGGGGTTCCAGCGCGTCTCGCGCATCCCCAGCGGGCGGAAGACCTGCTCCTCGGCGAACGCGTCCAGCGTCTTCCCCGTCAGCCGCTCGGTGATGAACCCGGCCAGCACCATGTCCCAGTCGCTGTAGACGGTGCGCGTGCCGGGGGTGAAGCGCAGCGGGCGCTGGCTGATCTGCTGGAGGAACGCCTCGCGCCCGCGGAACTGGCGGTGCAGCGGCGCCCCGGCCTCCATTCCGCCCGTGTGCGCCATCAGCATCCGCACCGTGATCCCCGCCTTGGCGGAATCGTTGAACTCCGGGATGTACGAGGCCACCGTCCGGTCCAGGTCCAGCAGCGAGTCCTGCTCCAGCCGCATGGCGACGGTGGTGGTCGCGACCACCTTGGTCAGCGAGGCCAGGTCGAAGAGCGTGCTGTCGTCGACCGCGGGCGAGCTCTCCGGCCGGTCGATGCGGCCGTACGACGCCATGTGCACCAGCCGGCCGTGCCGCCCCACCGCGACCGCGATAGCCGGCGCCGTCCCGTTGGCGATGGCGGCGTTGGCGATGGAGTCGAGCCGCGCGGGGAGCGTCGGCTTCATCCCCACCTGCCTCGGCGGCGCCGGGGTGAGCACCGCCACCGGCGCGAGCGTGGGCGTGGGTGTGGGCACGACCGCCGGCCGCGGCACAACGCACGCGGCGGCGAGGGGGAGGAGGGCGAGCGCGGTGCGGCGCATCTCAAAGTCGGTTCGGGGGAGTGTTTCCCCTATCCTAGACGCCCGCGCCCCCCGCGTCAAACCATTTCGCGTCGTCAGAACCGCCGGCGGCCCGCGTTCACTGAACGGCGCCCCGTCCGCAGCGGACGCCCGCCGAACAGCGCCGCCGGGCGTCACTCGCCATCCAAGCGATTACGCGGCAAGCGGTTACAATCCCAGCACACGACGGCACGGGCGCTGCCTCAGGCGTACTCCGGACCGCGCTCCTCCTCACTTGCGCCAGGAGACTCCATGAAGCGGATCTTCATCCTTTCCCTCCTGGCACTCGCCGCCTGCTCGGGCGACTCGAGCGGCGAGGCCACCTCCGGCACCGCCGTGTACATGGACCGCGCGCCTTCGCCCCCGGTAGCCGCCGAGGATTTTTCAGGCAAGCCGCAGGGGAGCGGCGGCCGGCCGCAGGAGACGGCTCTCTTGATCGCGAGCTCGCGTCCCCCCGCCTCGGCCGTGGACACGGCGAGCACCGCCAGCGTCGCGCCGAGTATGCTGCTCCGCACGGGGAACGCGTCGGTGCAGGTGGACTCGGTGGAGATTGCGGTGACGCGGGTGCGCGATCTGGCGCAGCGGCTCGGCGGGTACGTGGGGAACACCACCCTCAGCGGCGGCGAGCATGCCATGAGGTCCGCCACGCTGGAGCTCAAGATCCCCGCCGCGCGCTTCGACCAGGCGATCGGCGGGCTTCATCCCATCGGCGAGGTGGAGAGCGTGCAGGTGCGCGCGGAGGACGTGGGCGAGGAGTACGTGGACCTTGCGGCCCGCACGGCCAACGCGCGGCGGCTGGAGGAGCGGCTGCTGGGCCTCCTCGCCACGCGCACCGGCAAGCTGGAGGACGTGCTGGCGGTGGAGCGCGAGCTGGCCCGGGTGCGCCAGGAGATCGACACGCAGGAGGGGCGCCTCCGCTACCTCCGCTCGCGCGCGGCGGTGAGCACGCTCACGGTGCACGTCCACGAGCCCCGCCCGCTGGTCGGCGACTACCCCCGCGCCCGCCCTATCGGCGAGGCGTTCCGGGACGCATGGCGCAACTTCATCGGCTTCACGGCCGGCCTGATCGCCTCGCTGGGCTTCCTGATCCCGCTGGGTCTGATCCTCGCCGGCATCGTCTGGCTGCTGCGCCGCTACCTTCCGCGCCGCTCCCGCCCCGCGCCCCCGCCGTCGGAGCCGCCCGCGGGGAGTGCGGGATAACGGCATCACACAGAGAACACGGATGGAACTGCAAGCCACAGAAAACCCCTTCCTGAACGGAGCGCCGCGCGGATCCCGGCTGGGCGCGGAATTCTGGTGCGGAGCGAAGGAGACGGCTCTGCGGCGCGTTTGGGAGCATCCCATGTTCGGTCGGTGGTTCGTGGGATGCATTTCAGCGTGCGGTCCCAAGCCGCTGCTGGACCGAACGGCGGCCGGCGGCGCGGCAGGGGCAGGTTCGGCGCAGCGCTCCATTCAGGAAGTGATCCTCCTCTGTGTCTCTGTGTGAACCCCCTGCGCCCTTGCCCGCGCGCCGACGCGGCGGCATCGTGCACGCGTCCGGGCTTCATCCCCGCAACGGAGGTCTGCGCGATGCGAGTGGTCGTGGTGGGTGGGACGGGAACCATCGGGAGCGCGGTGGCGGAGGCGCTGGGTGCGCACGAGGTCATCCGCGTGGGAAGCAGCAGCGGCGACGTGCAGGCGGACATCTCCCGGCCGGAGTCGATCCGCGAGCTCTTCGCCGGCGTAGGCCAGGTGGACGCGGTGGTCTCGTGCGCGGGGAGCGCGCGCTTCAATCCGCTGGCGGAGCTGAGCGACGACGACTTCGCCTTCAGCCTGGCGAACAAGCTGATGGGGCAGGTCAACCTGGTGCGGCTGGGGATGGAGCACGTGCGCGACGGCGGCTCGTTCACCCTCACCAGCGGCGTGCTCGGCCAGGTGCCGATCCCGGGGAGCGCGGCCGTCAGTCTGGTGAACGGCGGGTTGGAGGCGTTCGCGCGCGCCGCCGCGCTGGAGGCGCCGCGCGGCATCCGCGTGAACGTGATCAGCCCGCCGTGGGTGAGCGAAACGCTTGTGCGGATGCGGCAGGACCCGGCCGGCGGCCTCCCCGCCGCCGTGGTGGCGCGGGCGTACCTCAGCAGCGTGCACGACGAGATCAACGGCACCGTCATCGACGCGCGCCGCTTCGCGTGACGGGCGGCGCTCCCCTCAAGATCGGCATCGTCGACCAGTCTCCCGTGCCCACCGGCGGCACGGGGGCGGACGCGATGCGCAACACGCTGGAGCTGGCGCGCACGGCGGAGCGGCTCGGCTACTCGCGGTGCTGGCTGGCCGAGCACCACAGCACCAACTCGTTCGCGGGCTCTGCGCCGGAGGTGCTGATCCCCATGGTCGCGGCCGCCACGACGACGTTGCGGGTTGGCTCCGGCGGCGTGCTGCTGCCGCACTACTCGCCCTTCAAGGTGGCCGAGCAGTTCCGCGTGCTGGAGGCGCTCTTCCCCGGCCGCATCGACCTGGGCATCGGTCGGGCGCCGGGGGGCGACGCGCGCGCGGTGATGGCGCTGGGGTACGGGCGCAGCATCTCCATCGAGCACTTCCCCGAGCAGGTGGGGGAGCTGATCGGCTGGCTGGAGAACTCGTACGACAAGCGGCACCCCTGGGGCCGCGTGCGCGCCATGCCCCGCGGCGACACGATCCCCCAGGTGTGGCTCCTTGGCTCCGGCGGCGGCAGCGCCGGCTACGCGGCGCAGATGGGTCTCAGCTTCACCTTTGCGCAGTTCATCAGCGGCGAGGACGGCGCCCCCACCCTGCGCGCCTACCGCGAGCGCTTCCTCCCCGGCCCGCACCTCACCGAGCCGCGCGCCGCCCTCGCCGTCGGCGTCATCTGCGCGGAGACCGAGGATGAAGCGCGGCGTCTGGCCTCCTCGCTGGAGCTCTGGCGCCGCCGCATCGCCATCGGGCGCGACCGCGGCATCCCCTCGCCCGACGAGGCGCTGCGTGAGCTGGGCGAAGGCTGGCGCTTGCCCGACCTCGGCACCGACGGCGCCCGCGCCGTGGTCGGCGACCCCGCCCAGGTAGCCGCCGAGCTGCGCCGCCTCGCCGCGCGCTGCGGCGTGGACGAGGTGATGGCGGTGACCGTGACCCACGACCACACCGCCCGCATCCGCTCCTACGAGCTCCTGGCCGAAGCGATGGGGCTCCCTCGGACATAAACAACGCGCCTCACACAGAACGACCACCTCCTGAACGGAGCGTTGCTCCGCCCTGCCCCAGCGCCATCGTGTGGCGCGGAGTGAAGGAGATGGGCTCCGCCGCTCCCACCGGCCAGCCCATCCCGTGTTCGGACGCCAGGACACGCGGATCAAGGCACCGCGCCGGCGGCCGCTGTTCGGTCCAACAGCGGCTCGGGACCGTCCGCGGACATGCATCCCACGATCCACCGACTGAACCTGGATG
>JAUJMI010000141.1:7189-8356 GCA_030446945.1 Longimicrobium sp.
CCCGTGTTGCCCGGAACCCGCTCCCGGACCGTCGTGCTCCGTACCGATTCCAACCCGCCCGACGCTGACTCGCGCCGCGGAGAGGAGCGCTACCGCACCTTCGTCGAGCAGAGCTCGGAGGGGATCTGGTGCTTCGGGTTCGATCCGCCCGTGCCGCTGGACGTGCCGGTGGACGAGCAGATCGAGCACGCGTACCGCTACGGGGTGCTCCTGGAGTGCAACGACGCCATGGCGCGGATGTACGGCTACGGGGGCGCCGCCGAGCTGGTGGGCACCCGGCTGGTGGACTTCCTCCCGCCGAGCGACCCGGCAAACGTCGCCTACCTGCGCACCTTTTTGGGCACCGGCCACCGCCTGACGGACGCCGTGACGCGCGAGCTGGACCGCGACGGGAACGAGCGGGTGTTCGCCAACAACCTGGTGGCGATCCAGGAGGGCGGCACCGTCCCGCGCGTGTGGGGGACGCAGCGCGACATCACCGAGCAGAAGCGGCTGGAGGCGCAACTCATCGCGGCCCGGCGCGAGGCGGAGCGCGCCCGCCAGCGCACCGACCTCCTCAACGAGGCCGGCGCCATCCTCGCCTCCACCCTCGACTTCGACGCCACCCTGGCGGCCGTGGCGCGCCTGGCGGTCCCCGTCTTCGCCGAGGGGTGCATCGTGGACGTGGTGGGGGCGGAGGGCGGGGTGGTGCGGGTGGAAGCGATCCACGAGGACCCCACGAAGCAGGCGCTGCTGCGCGAGCTGCGCCGCCGATACCCGCCGCGCCCCGGCGACGCGGACCACACGCTGGAGGCGATCACCACCCGTCGCCCCGTGGCGGTCCGCGATGTGCCGGATGAGACGCTCCGCGCGTCGGCACGCAACGAGCAGCACCTGAGGCTGCTGCGCGCGGTGCGCCCCCGCTCCGGGATCGTGGTCCCGATGCTGGCGCGCGGCGAGGCGCTGGGGGCGCTCACCTTCGTGCGCTACGGCGACGAGGAGTACGCGGCGGCCGACGTCCCCTTTGCGCAGGAGCTGGCGAGGCGCGCCGCGCTGGCGCTGGACCACTCGCGGCTATACCGTGAGGCGCTGGCCGCCAACCAGGCCAAGGCGGACTTCCTGGCCACCATGAGCCACGAGCTGCGCACCCCGCTCAACGCCGTGCTGGGGTACGCGGAGCTCCTGCTG
>JAUJMI010000142.1:0-4293 GCA_030446945.1 Longimicrobium sp.
ATGGGCTCGGGGCGTGGCCGGAGCCTGCGCCGGCGGAGCCAGTACAGGAGCACGAGCAGCCACGCCCCGAGCGCGGCGCCCGCCGCCACCAGGCGCCAGTCGATGCGTCGGTCCGGCCCAATGACGTCCTTGGGCGGCTTCGGCTTGAGCTGAGACGTGTCGCGCGGGAGGACGGACTGCACGGCCGGCAGGCCGAAGCGGACCGGGACCGTGCGCACCGAGCCGTCACCCGCGATGATGCGCCCGCGCGCCGTCACGCTCGTCGCGGGGCCGGGGGTCCACGCCACCAGCGTCGCCGTGGCGCGCGCCCCGGGCTCGATCTTCACGCGCCCGATCGCCTGCACGCGCGAGCTGTCGGTGTTGGGGAAGCTCACCTCCAGCCGCGAGCCCGCCGGGATCGAGATCTCCACGACCGAAACGATGCGGTCGCCCACGGTCAGCACGCGCCTCCCCTGCGCCGCGGCGGGCGCGGCGAGCGCGCACAGCAGCACGAGCGCCATCCACCGCGTCACTGCCTCAGCCTCCGCTCGCGGCGCCGGAAGAAGGAGAGCACCGCGTTGGAGGTCGGCTCGTCCGTGGCCAGCGCGATCTCCTCCATCCCCAGTCGCCGGAAGATGCGCCGCATCGCCATCCGCTCCTCGGCGACGGCCTCGCGGTAGCGCTCGCGGATCTCCGCCGAGCTGGTGTCCACGATCACCTCCGCGCCCGTCTCCGGATCGCGGACGCGCAGCAGTCCGGCGTCGGGGAGCTCGGCGTCCGCGGGGTCGGTCAGGACCACGGGGATGACGTCGTGTCGAGCCGACGCGGCGGTGAAGGCGCGATCCACATCGGCCAGCGCGGGGCCCACCACGAAGTCCGACACGACGAAGACGATGGAGCGCGAGCGCAGCAGCCGCGTCGCGTAGCCGATCGACGCCGCCAGGTCCGTCCCCCGCCCCGTCGGACGGAAGGCGATCAGGTCGCGCAGGATGCGCATCACGTGGCGCCTCCCCTTCCTCGGCGGAACGAAGAGCTCAACGCGATCGGTGAAGACGAGGAGCCCCACGCGGTCGTTGTTGCGCACCGCGGACATCGCGAGCGTGGCGGCGGCCTCCACCACCATCTCGCTCTTGAAGCGCGCGCGCGTCCCCCAACGCTGCGAGCCGGAGAGGTCGACGGCAAGGAGCACCGTCAGCTCGCGTTCCTCCACGTATTTCTTGACGAAGACGCCGCCCGTGCGCGCGGAGACGTTCCAGTCGATCGTGCGCACGTCGTCGCCGGGGAGGTACTCGCGCACTTCCACGAACTCGATTCCCTGCCCCTTGAACACCGAGTGGTACTCGCCGCTGAAGCGCGAGGTCACCAGCCCACGTGTGCGCAGCTCCACCCGCCGCACCTGGCGGAGGATCTCCTGGAGCGGAGCGGGGGGCGGAAGGGCGGGCGGGGAGGGGCGCCGCCGGAAGAGGTCCAGCAGCGCCATCAGGGCACGCGCACCACTTCGAAGATGCGCCGCACCACGTCCTCCGAGGTCACCTCCTCCGCCTCCGCCTCGTACGTCAGCACCACGCGGTGGCGGAGGACGTCGGGCCCGATCGCCTTCACGTCGTCCGGCACCACGAAGTTGCGCCCGCGCAGGTACGCATGGGCGCGCGCGCAGGCCGCCAGCGCCAGCGTCGCCCGCGGCGACGCGCCGAACTCGATCAGCGGCTGCAGCTCGGCGGCGCCGTGCTTGCGCGGGTCGCGGGTGGCGCCCACCAGGTCCAGGATGTAGTCGGCGATCTTTTCGTCCAGGTAGAGCCCCGCCACCACGCGCCGTGCCGCCAGGATCTCCTCCGGCCCGGCCACGCGCCGCACCGGCTCGTCGCCCACACCCGAGCCGCGGCGCAGGATTTCGCGCTCCTCCTCGCGGGACGGGTAGCCCACGCACACCTTGAGCATGAAGCGGTCGACCTGCGCCTCGGGGAGCGGATAGGTGCCCGTCTGCTCGATGGGGTTCTGCGTGGCGAGCACCAGAAAGGGTTGCGGCAGCGGGTGCGTTTCGCCGCCGATGGTCACCTGGCGCTCCTGCATCGCCTCCAGCAGCGCGGCCTGCACCTTGGCGGGGGCGCGGTTCACCTCGTCGGCCAGCACGATGTTGGCGAAGATCGGCCCGCGGTGCGGCACGAACTCGCCCGTGCGGTTGTTGTAGATCGTCGTCCCTACCACGTCCGCGGGGAGGAGGTCGGGGGTGAACTGGATGCGCTGGAAGGAGGCGTGGATCGTCTCCGCCAGCGTGCGCACCGCGAGCGTCTTGGCGA
Source organism: Longimicrobium sp. (assembly GCA_030446945.1). Classification (GTDB taxonomy): domain Bacteria; phylum Gemmatimonadota; class Gemmatimonadetes; order Longimicrobiales; family Longimicrobiaceae; genus Longimicrobium. Next base: position 2,277 of record JAUJMI010000142.1, read on the forward strand.
GCCCGGGGAGCCCTTCAAAGAGGACGTGCCCCCCCGTGAGCAGCCCGATCAGGAGCCGCTCGATCATGTATTGCTGGCCCACCACGCGGCGGTGCACCTCGGCCACGATCAGGTCCAGGAACTCCGCGCGCGGGATCTCCGCGGGCGCGTACGGCGAAGGGATGCTCATCCGGTCCACTTTTCGGGGGTCCACAGCGAACCGGCCCCACACGAGGAAATCTCGTGCCGGGCCGATAAAGCGACGATCTCACGCGGAAACGCGGAGGCGCGGAGAACCGCGAACTGCGGCTGCGGCTCACACACAGACACAGAGCCACAGAGGAAGAACGGCAGAAGGGGTTCTCGGTGGCTTGCAGATCCCTCTGTGTGCCCTGTGTGAGGCTGTTTCCGCTGTTCTCCGCGTCTCCGCGCTAGGCCGTTGTTACCGTTTGATGCGCTCCCCTTCGTCCTCGTAGCGAAAGATCCACGCGGCCAGGGCACCGGGGCGGATGCGCCGCTCCCGCTGCCACGGCTCCATGTCCCACCGCGACCCGCCCTCGGCGCCGGAGTGGGAGCCCAGCCGGCGCAGCACCTCGCCCACACGGCGGGCCCACATCGCCCAGTTGGCGGCGCGCAGGTCCACCCACCCGCTTCGCGCCGCCGCCTCGGGCCCGCGCTCGTCGAGCCCCACCTTGACCTCGCGCCCGCGCAGCACGCGCTCCCCGTCCGCCAGCAGGATGGGGAGGCCGATGGAGAGGATGCGGGTGCGCAGGTCGGCGTCCTCCTCCAGCAGCCGCCCGGCGCGCGCCGCCATCTCCTCCGGCTCCAGCTCCGCCGCGCGGTCCAGGCTCCCGTCCGCCAGGCGGCGCAGGATCTCGCCCTCGAAAAGGAGCTTGGCCAGGCGCGGCGGCCCCAGCATCTCGTAGGCGACCGCGTGGCTCCCGCTCTCCTCCTCCAGCGCGTCCATGTGCGCCAGCGCGGCCGTGCGCAGGACGCCGGCGCGGTACGTCGGCCCGCTGGTGGCGGCGTCGAGCGCCGCGACCACGTCGTGCCCGCTGGGCCGCCCCTGGATCTCCCACACCACGTCGCGCGCGATCTCCTCGGGGGTGATGAACTCCATCAGCCCCAGCGCGGTCAGCGCCTCGAACTCGCCGGGGCTGAACAGCCCGTTCTCCCCCGCGTCCAAAAAGACGCCGTCCAGCGTCTCCCCCGTCTCCTTCCACGCCTCGCCCGCCCCCTCGAACCCCGCCAGCGCCACCGGCCCCGCCGCATCGATGCGCGGGATGGGACGCCGGCCGCGCATCACCTCGCCGAAGCCGATGCGCTTCCACGAGATGGCGGCGGTGGGCTTGATCTCCTTGACCGCCGGAGCTCCCGGCGTGCGCGCCATCAGGTAGAGCAGCAGCGTGTGCGCCCCCGCGACCGCGCTCTTGGCCAGGAGCTGCCGCGAAGGCCGGTCCTCGGAGTGCGTGAAGGGGATGTTGAGCCCCATCCCGCCCGTCCCCGCCGTCCCCACCTTGAGATACGCGCGCGTGCCGACCTCCATCATCGCGTTCAGCGCGACGTAGACGTGGTGGATCAGGTTTGGGAGGTACAGCGTGAGTAGGTGCCGCTCCACCAGTTCGCCGCTGACGTCGTCGCGGCGGGCGGCGCCGCGGAGGCCGGCGGCGCTCTGGAAGACGTTCTGGTACGCGAAGCCGGTGGCGGTGTTCACGCAGTCGATCACGATCTCCGGCCGGTGGCGGAAGATCAGGTCGCCCAGCGCGTTAGCCCGCACCGCGTCGCCGCCGAGCGAGCCGTACAGCCCGTCCAGCACCTGCCCGCGCGCCCCGGCGTCGTTCAACAGCGTCTCGCGCGGCGCGTCCTTGAGCGCGGCGGGGACGAACAGGTTCCCCCACTCCGCCAGCACCTCGGTGCCGCCGGCGTCGGGGCGCAGCGCCTCCACCCCGTCGCGCGCCTCCTCCTCCGTGAGCGCGGCGATCACGACCGCCGCCGGCTGGTGCAGCAGGAGCTCCCGCGCCGCGGCGAGCCCCACCAG
>JAUJMI010000142.1:4393-8327 GCA_030446945.1 Longimicrobium sp.
CGACCGCCGCCGGCTGGTGCAGCAGGAGCTCCCGCGCCGCGGCGAGCCCCACCAGCCCGGAACCGCCCAGGATCAGGATGCGCGAACCGTTGATGTCCATTCTATCGGAAGGAAGCGGATGAGAAAAGATAGCGCGGGTATCACGCAGAGGCGCAGAGCCGCAGGAGAGGAAAAAAGGGGCGGAGATTCCACAGAGACACAGAGAAAGGAACGACAAGGATTTCCTTCTCTGGCTTGCAGCTCCTTCCGTGTCCTCTTCTCTTGTTGTTCTCTTCTGCGTCTCTGCGCCTCTGCGTGAGCCATGCAGTTTTGGGCTGTCCGGACTACTCCTCGGAGTCCTGCTGCTCGGGCCGGACGCGCTTGCGCGGCGGGCGCTTCCCTTCCTTGCCGATGGCGCTCAGCTCGCGCGGCGAGATCACGCGCCACTTGCCGGAGGGCAGCTCTCCCAGCTCCACGGGCCCGAAGCGGCGGCGCGTGAGGCGGCGCACCGGGTGCTCGATGGCCTCCATCATGCGGCGGATCTCGCGCTTCTTCCCCTCGCGCAGCACCACGCGCACGCGAAAGACGTCGATGTCCACCGGGTGCAGGCGCTGCACCTCCTCCGCCTTGGCGAGACCTTCTTCCAGCTCCACGCCCTGCAGCAGACGCTCCATCTCGTGGTTGGTCAGCTTCCCCTCCACGTCCACCAGGTACTCCTTGGTGGTACCAAAGGAGGGGTGCAGCAGGCGGTTGGAGGTGTCGCCGTCGTTCGTGAGCAGGAGGAGCCCCTCGCTGTCGCGGTCCAGCCGGCCGACGTGGAAGAGAGAGTGGTACTTCTCCGGGAGCAGGTCATAGATGGTGCGGCGGCCGAAGTTGTCGTGGCGGCTGGTGACGTAGCCCTTGGGCTTGTTGAGGGCCAGCCACACCGTCTCCTCCAGCGCCACCGCCTCGCCGTCCACCGTCACGCGGTCCTGCCCGGGGCGCACCTTGGTGCCGGGCGTGGTGACGGGGTGCCCGTTCACGGACACGCGCCCCTGCGCGATCAGCTCTTCGCTGGCGCGGCGGCTGGCCACGCCGGAGCGGGCCAGGTAGGCCTGCAGGCGTACGGGCTCGCCGCTCTCCTGCCAGGAACGCTCACCCCGGGGGGGCTTCGGCATCGGGACCGGCTCCAGGTTCTCGGCGGGCCAGCACCACGGGAAGCTCCTCCGGTCTCGGAAGGTCGTCCAGCGTGCGGAACCCGAAGTGTTGAAGGAAAAACGTCGTCGTACCATACAGCAGGGGGCGCCCCAGCCCTTCGCCGCGTCCCACCACGTCCACCAGCCCGCGCTCCTGCAGCGTCTTCAGCACGCCGCCGGCGCCGACCCCCCGGATCTCCTCCACCTCGGCGCGCCCCACCGGCTGGCGGTACGCGATGATGGCGAGCGTCTCCAGCGCCGGGCCGCTGAGCCGGTGCGTGGCCGGCACCGAGTCGAAGCGCTCCAGCACCGGCGCGTACTCGGGGCGGGTGAGAAGCTGGAAGCCGCCCCCCACCTCGAACACGGTGAAGGCGCGCTCCCCCCGGTCGTACTCCGCGCGCAGCTCGGCGACGGCGGCTTCCACGCGCTCCTCGTCCAGCTCCTCGTCCGCCCGCGCCAGCTCCGCCGCGCTCAGGGGCGACTCGCTGGCGAAGAGGAGCGCTTCCACGATGCGGCTCGCCCTCACCCTACCCTTCCCGCGGGCGGCTCCGGTAGATCCAGAGCGATGCAAAGGGCGCCGCCTGGCGCACGCGCACCATCGACCGCTTCGCCATCTCCAGGCAGGCCAGGAGCGACGCGACGGCGTGGATCCGCGTCCCCCAAGGCGCCACCAGCTGCGCGAACTCCACGCGGCGCGAGTGGTGGAGGGCGGCGGCGATCTCGTCCATCTTGTCCTCCATCTTCACCTCGCGCCCGCGCACGGTGTGCACCGGCTCTTCTGCGCCCAGGCGCTCGGCCATGCGCACGGCGGCGCTCCACACCTCCTCCCACACGGTGTCCAGCGGCAGGTCGGCCAGCCGGGGCGCGGGGCGCACCTCCACGAAGCCGCGGGCGAAGAGGCGGCTCCGTTCGCGCTCGGCGTGCTCCAGGAGGCGCGCGGCCTCGCGGAAGTGCTCGTACTCCAGGAGGCGCCGCACCAGGTCGGCGCGGGGGTCCTCCCCCTCCTCGTCGTCCACGCGGCGCGGGAAGAGCATCTGCGCCTTGATCCTCACCAGCGTCGCCGCCATCTCCAGGAACTCCCCCGCCCGCTCCAGCTCCCACCGCTCCAGGGTGCGGATGGCGTCCAAGAACTGCTGCGTGATCCGCGCGATGGGGATGTCGAAGATGTCGACGTCCTGGTTGCGGATCAGGTGCAGCAGCAGGTCCAGCGGCCCGGAGAAGCGCTCCAGGTCGATCTCGAACGGACCCCGGACCGCCGCCTCCGCCGCCCCGGTCATGCCGCCAGCAGCGCCAGGTTGTGGAAGACCCCGGCCATCGTGTAGATCAGCGGCGTCAGGAAGCGGAACATCCCCGTGAACAGGAGGCCCATGAGGATCAGAAAGCCGTACTGGTCGAGCTGCCGGTACGACTCGCGTGCGCCCGTCGGGAGGTAGTGGTACAGCACCTTGGACCCGTCGAGCGGCGGGATGGGGAGGATGTTGAAGACGATCAGCCCCAGGTTCACCAGGATCCCGCCCAGGATGAACTGGTACACGGTGGCGGCGACGGTCCCGTCGTACGGCAGGCCACCGACGATCGCAAAGAAAACCGCGAGCGCGATGGTGAAGAGCAGCACCAGCAGGAAGTTCATGAACACGCCGGCCAGCGAGACCAGGATGTCGCCCGTGCGGTAGTTGCGCAGCTTGCGCACGTCCACCGGCACCGGTTTCGCCCACCCCAGCAGCGGGATGCCGCCGCCCAGCGTGGCGAGCGCTGGGAAGAGGAGGCTACCGATGGGGTCGATGTGCGAGCGCGGATCGAGCGTGACGCGCCCCAGCCTCGCCGCCGTGTCGTCGCCCTGCTTGAGCGCGACCCAGGCGTGGCCGAACTCATGGAAGGTGAAGGCGAGGAGGAGGACCGGGAGGTAGAGCAGGAGGACGTTGAGCTGTTCCATGGGGCGCAAGCTAGCGGGGTACCACAACCTTGTCAAAGAAGGTGCGGGCGGGGCGCGGGTTGACACGCGGGGTGGGCGTGGGTATCTTCTCGGCTTCCGTTTTCCCGGGAATTTTCCGCGAACACCATCGAGTGGCGCCTCGCCGCCGATCTGCTGGAGGCCAGCTTTGCCCAACGTCAAGTCCGCCGAGAAGAGGATGCGGACCAGCGCGCTCCGCAACGAGCGTAACCGCGCGTTCCGCTCCAAGCTTCGCACTGCCCTGAAGAGGGTCCGCGCCGCCGACACTGCCGACACCGGCAACGAGGCGTTCCGCGAGGCTGCCTCGCTGCTGGATCGTGCCGCCCACAAGCGGATCATCCACCCGAACAAGGCCGCCCGCGCGAAGTCGCGCATCCTGGCGCGCCTGAGCAAGCTGGCCGCCTGAGCGCCCTGCTCCTCTCGTAAAAGCGGATGAAGAAAGAGGCCCGCCGACGATCTGTCGGCGGGCTTCTTCGGGCGGGGCCCTCACCCCCGGCTCGTTACACTCGCCTGCTGCGGTTCGGTACGGCGCGCGCGGTCGCCCGGCTTTCCCACCGGCACCGTCGTAGGGGCGCGATTCATCGCGCCCACCCTCCGCCTCGACCTCGACCGCCGCCCAACGCACAGACCTCGCAGGCGCAGACCTGCCTGTCTGCCCGCCCTGCCCCCACCTCGACCGCCATCCCTCCGCACCGTCACCTGGTAGGCCCGCCCCGCGTGGCTGCCCGTGCCCGCCTCCGCGCCGCCCCCGGCCACCGCGCACCCATGCAAGCGAACCCCCCACCCCCCGGGCGGTGTTGGGGGCGGGGCCGCGAGGGGACGGCCCGGG
>JAUJMI010000143.1 GCA_030446945.1 Longimicrobium sp.
CCATGGCGGTCTGGCAGCAGTCGCAGGTGCGCTCGTCCAGCGGACGCTCGGGCGCCGCGCCGCCGTCCGCCGCCACGCGGGTGGTCATGATCGCCATCTCGGCGGCGGCGTCGCCCTCTTCGCGGCCGGCGTACTTGCGGCCGTCCAGCCACGCCACGCCGACCGAGTCGCCGGGCGCGGCCCACATCGAGACGAAACCGTGCTCGGTGGGGGTGCCGTCGCGGTGGGGGACGATGGAGGGGCCCCAGCTCTGGCCGCCATCCGCGGAGCGCGCCACGCGCACCTCGTAGGCGTACTTCTCCTTGCCGTTCCGCTGCAGCCAGTGGGCGGCCATCGCGCCTCCTTTCAGAGGGAGGAGCGAGGGGAAGTCGGCCCAGTTCACGAACCACCGGCGCCCCTCGGCCACGGTGCGCGGCGCGGACCAGCGGCCGTTTTCCAGGATGGCGAAGCGAAGCGCGTGCGCCGAGTCCGGCCGCGGCTCGGTCCACGAGAGATAGACGCGGCCCTCGGCGTCCGTGACCAGATTGGGGGCGGTGCTCCCCTCCGGGGCGGGCGACGGGAGCTCGGCGGGCGGGCCGAGGGCGTGCGCCGCGCTCTTCTTCCCGCCCGCTTCGCCGCCGCACGCTGCCGAGAACAGCGCCAGGGCGACGGCAAGGGACCGGCTGCGTGGTGTGGTCATGGCAGATCGAAGGAGCGGGGATCGTGCTTCGGCCGGGTGGCGAGCGGCGCTTCGCTCGGAAAATGGCACCGGACCCCTGTCCGGGGCAACGGTGAAACCCGCGGGGCCGGTGGTGCGTACCCCATCGCCGGGAACACACCCGCACGCCCCGCAAACCGGAGAACCTCCATGCTCGGATTCATCGCGGTAGCCGCCGCAACCGCGGCCGCCATCTTCGGATATACGCAGTCGCGCCGCTTCGTCCGCAACCGTCTGCGCTTCGTGGACAAGGTGCATGGCAGCGGCGTACCCGTCCTCGCGGGCGTCGGGGCGCTGATCGTCGGGATGATCGTGACCGCGATGGTGCCGATCGTGGGCTTCGGAACGGCCCTCGCCTTCGGGCTGGGCGTGGGGACCGGGGTGGCCGCGGGGCGCAGCGACATCCGCCACAACCGCCTCGGCTCCGGACGCTGACCGCCCGATCGCGATTCAGGGCCCCTCCGCCGCCGGCGCTGGGGAGGGGCTTCGTGCGTTCGGGGTACGTCAGGTTCAACTTCAGGCCATAGACGACTGCAACTGCACGCCTCACGCGGAGATTGCGGTTTTTCAGCAGGCCGGCAGTCGCTCGAGGGCGGGCAGGTGGCGCAGTGGGAGCGTCCGGCCGCCGTGCGCCTCCGCGACTCGCTCTTCCGCCTCACGCCGGACGCCGTCACGGCGCTCGCCGTGCGGCGCCCTTTCGCCTTGGGCGTGTAGTTGGCGCGCAGGTTGCGACGCGCACGGGCCTTCCGGCTGGATCACACGAACGGGAGATTCCCATGCGGCACTTTTTCATGCACCGCTTCGAGGAAGTGACGCTCGCGCTGCTGCGCGTGGTGGCGGGGTTGATGTTCATGCAGCACGGTGCGCAGAAGCTGTTCGGCTGGCTCAAGCCGCCCGACGCACCGCCCGGCACGGTCGAGCTGTTCTCGCAGATGGGTGTGGCGGGGGTGCTGGAGTTCTTTGGCGGGCTGCTGATCGTGCTGGGGCTCCTCACGCGCCCCGTGGCCTTCGTCCTGTCCGGCCTGATGGCGGTGGCGTACTTCATGGCCCACGCGCCGAACGGCCTCTTCCCCGTCCTCAACAAGGGCGAGCTGGCGGTCCTCTACTGCTTCGTCTTCCTCTACTTCTCCGCGCGCGGCGGCGGGCGCTACAGCGTGGACCACGCGGTTGCGGGGCGGAACACGGCGGCGGACGGCCTCAGGACGGCGCGGGTCTGACCGGCGCGGAGGGGCGCGGGGAGCGGTTCTCTCCGCGCCTCCGCGTGAGACCATCCCGTTGGTAGCGGTGTACACGGAGCGGAACCCTCTGCCGATCGGTGCGATGATCTCTCCGGCCATGTACCGCGCCCTCGCGGATGCCGTCGTCCTGGGGCACCTCGCCTTCGTGCTCTTTGTGGCTCTGGGCGGTCTGCTCGTGCTGCGCAGGCCCAAGCTGGCGTGGGCGCACGTCCCGGCCGCGGTGTGGGGCGCGGCCATCGAGTTCGGCGGGTGGATCTGTCCGCTGACGTACCTGGAGAATCACCTGCGGCTGCTGGGCGGGGGCGAGGCGTACGGGGGCGGCTTCGTGGACCGCTACATCCTGCACATCCTGTATCCGCAGGGGCTTACGCGCGGCACGCAGATGGTGCTGGGCGTGCTGGTGCTGGCGGTGAACGGATACGTGTACGCCCGCCTGGCGGCCCGGCGCCGCGCCCCCCGCCTCAGCGGTGCTCGAAGCGCAGGCTGAGCAGCTCCACCAGCTCGGCGGCCCCCGCCTCGCGAGCCACCGCCAGCCCGTCGCGGTAGTGCGAACCTGCGCGGATGGGGTCCTCCGCCTCGTAGGCGATCTCCCCCAGCATGAAGTGGCACTGCACCATGCGCAGCCGGTCGCCGGCGCGCGTGAAGGCGCGCACCGCCTCGGCCAGGCGCGTACGCGCTTCGTTGCGCACCCCGCGCGCGTGGTGCACGCAGGCCAGCGCGAGCCCGCCCAGCGCGGCCCGGTGGTCGGCGCGCGCCCTCCGCCCCGTCCTCAGCGCCGCCTCCGCCGACTCCTGCGCCGGCGCCATCTCGTTCCGCGCCACCCGCGCGACGGCGCGGTTCGCCTGCACCAGCAGCAGCGTCCACTCGTCGCCGTGGGCTTGCGCCGCGGCCTCGGCGGCAGCGAAGCGGGCCAGCGCCTCGTCCGTGTCGCCGCGCAGGGCGGCCACGATCCCCAGGTTCACCTCCGCGCGCCCGTGCTCCGCCGCGTCGCCGGCGAGGGCGTTGCGGGCCGCGGTTTCCGCATCGTCCAGCAGCCCCGCGTGGATGCGCGCCGCGGCGGACTCGTTCAGCGCCGAGCCCAGCACCGCCGGCAGACGCAGCCTGCGCGCGAGCTCGGCGGCCTCGCGGGCGAGCGTGTCGGAGCGCCCCCACGCCATCCGCGCCCTCGCCGCCCCCGCCGACGCGAGCACGTGCTCCACCGCCCCCGCCGCATCCCCGGGCGGCGGCGTGGAGGGCTCGGCCGCGGCATGCGGGCGCGCCGCGGGGACGTAGGCGCCGGGCGGGATCTCGTCGGGCAGGGTGGCGGCGGTGGTCACGGAGCGAAGAGGCGTCCACTCACGCACGCCCCGGCTCACACCGACAGCCCGCCCGTCGGCGGCGCGACCTCGGCGATTAGGCAGGGGAACGAGATGGCGAACACGGTGCCGTCCGTCGGGTCGAACTCGGCCCAGGCACGGCCGCCGACCGACTCGATGGTCTCGCGCACGATGGCCAGGCCCAGGCCGGTGCCCTCCTCGCCGGTGACGGTGCCCTCGTGGGCGCGAAAGAAGCGGCGGAAGAGCTCCGGGCGCGCCTCCTCGGGAACCCCCAGGCCGTTGTCGCGCACCCGGACGATCACCTCGCACGGGTCGCCGTCGCGCACGGTGCCCTCCACGCGCACCCAGTGGTCCGGCTTGCCGGGGTCGCGGTACTTGATGGCGTTTGACACGTAGTTGGTGAGGCACAGCTCCACCGCCGCGGCGGGGACCTCCACGATGGGGAGGTCGGGCATGAGCTCCACCCGAACGCGGCGCGCCTCGGCGAAGTCGCGCAGCTGGCGCGCCACCTCCGCGGCGGCGTCTGACAGCAGGATGTTGCGCGACGACTGCGGCCCGTCCACCTCGACGCGCGAGAGCTCCAGGAGGTCTTCCAGCACGCTCTGCATCCCGTCCGCGTTGCGCGCGATAATGTCCGTGAACTTCTCCCGCTGCGACGAGACGCTCCCCACCCACTCCTCGCGCAGCATCTCGTTGGCGCCGCGCACGGTGTTGATGCGGTTCTTCATCTCGTGCGTGAGCGAGCGGTTGAAGGCGCGCAGCCGGTCCTCGCGCTCCCTCACCCGCGCCTCGGCCAGCGAGAGGAAGTGGTTCGTGGTGTACTGCTGGATGACCGCCACCGCGCGGAACACGCGGTGCGAGCAGGCCAGCAGCTCCGCGGGCGAGCACCCGGGGCCCATCCGCTCCGCCGTCTCCGCAAGGTGGTCGAAGAGGATGCCGCCCAGGATCTCATACTCCTTGAGGATCTGGTGCGCCTCGAAGCCCTGCGCGTGTCGCAGCGCCCCCAGCTCCATCGCCTTCGCCACCACCGGCACGTCGGCGGTGATCTCGGCGGCCACGTCGCCCACGTAGTCGGCGATCCCGTCCACCAGCAGCGGGATGTGGTTCAGCAGCTCGTCGGAGGGAAAGATGTGGGTTGGGTGAATCGCCACGCGGTCCACGATCCGCTCCAGCCAGCGTCCCACCAGCGATTCGCGGGCGACGCGCACGCTGTTGGCCATCGTCGGCGCGAGAGGTTCGTGAGAGGAGATCATCGTGTCCTTCGGCGTCGGGATGCGTCGGAGGGCCACGTGCCGCAGCACGTGGCCGGACCTGCTCAGCAAGCCCGGCCGCTCAGCGCAATCGCCGTTCCGGTGCGACGGCCGGCGACAAACGAGCGACGGGCGCCGACGTAATCGGCGCCCGCTGCTTTCGTCAGTCGTAGGGAACGACTCGCTTTCTCAGCCACTCCGCCAGTTGCTGCTCACTCCACTCGCCAGACGCGACGCGGGTCATGAGGATCACGACTTCTTCTTCGGGAGGAGCTTCGATGTCCAGTCCGTTCGTGCCGAGGAAAACGTACCTCGCCATGTACCCGACGCGCTTGGCCTGCACCATCCGCCGCGTCAACCAGATTGGCTCGGAGAGCATTGCGCCCTACTGGGCGAGCTCGCGAAGCGCGTTCTGGTACTTGAGCGCCCCCCGTTCGTAGACTTCCATCGCGCGGTCGAACTCAGGATCGTGGGTCGTCAGAGTCACTCCACACTCCGTTTCCACGACGCACAGCTCGTCTCCCTCACGCAGCTGGAGGCGGTTGATCAACTCATCGGGAAGCGCCACCCCGAGCGGCCCGCCCATCTTCCGCAGCATAACTCTGGTCATCACAGCCTCTCTCGTGCGAATCGGTTGCGGACAGAGCACGCGGCCCAGCGGCACCCACCATTACGGCACGAGTGTACTCTGACAGCATCAGGACCCAGGTTCCATCGCCAACCTGCCCAACGCCTTACCTCCGCCGGCGCGCAGGCCGTCGCGTGCGGGCGGTGGCGAATGCGGGGCGCTAAACGCCGGCCATCGTCTCGCGGGCGGAGGCGCGGCCTTCGTCGGTGAGGGCGAGGTGCTCGCCGGTGCGGGTGAGGAGGCCGGCGCCCTCGGCGCGGCGCACGACGACGCGGGCGAAGTCCGGGGCCCAGCGCAGGTGCTCGTGAAGGTGGCGCTCGCGGCTCTCCTCGGCGGCCTGGGGGGAGCCCTCGTGGTCCAGCAGGTGGATCGTGAGGATCGCCTGGGCGAACTCCCAGCGCTGGCGGGCACGGCGCCGCGCCACCGCGAGCACCCCGCGCTCCGGGGCGAAGAGGAAGGCCAGGAGGAAGGCGACGCCGGTGCAGGTCGCCATGGAGCCGGCGATGGAGACGTCCAGCAGGTACGACATCCAGTACCCAGCCAGCGCGCTCGCCACCCCGATGACCACGCTGAGCGCCATCATGCGGGGCAGGCGGTCGGTGATGAGGTAGGCGGCGGCGGGCGGGGCGATCATCAGCGCAACCACCAGCACGGAACCCACCGCGTCGAAGGCGCCGACCGCCGTGATCGACACCAGCGTCATGAAAGCGTAGTGCAGCGCGCCCGGCGCGAAGCCGAGGGCACCGGCCAGCGCCGCGTCGAAGGTGGTCAGCTTCAGCTCCTTGAAGAACGCGCCGATGAAAGCCGCGTTCAGCAGGAGGATCGCGCCCATCACCCAGAGCGTGCGCGGGCCCAGGTCCACCCCACCCCACGAGTAGCGGTTGAAGGGGGCGAAGGCGAGCTCGCCCAGCAGCACCGCGTCCACGTCCAGGTGCACGTTGCCGGCGTAGCGCGAGATCAGGATGACGCCAATGCTGAAGAGCGCGGGGAAGACGAGGCCGATGGCGGCGTCTTCCTTGACGCGCCGCGTGCGGTGCAGGAGCTCCACCAGCGTCACCGTGAGCACGCCGGTGGCCGCCGCCGCGGCGATCAGGAGCGGCGAGGCGATGTTGCCGGTGGCAAAGAAGGCGAGGACGATCCCCAGGAGGATGGAGTGCGAGATGGCGTCGCTCATCAGCGCCATCCTACGCAGCACCAGGAAGACGCCGGGGAGTGCGCACGCCGCGGCGGTGACGGCCGCGATCCACTGGATCTCCTGCTCGGGGGCGAGGATCATCGCTCATCCTCCCCGCGAAGGCCCGCGCGCCGCGCCGCCTCGCCGCGGCCGGCGGGGGTGATCGCCCACTCGTCGTTGCCCGTGCGCCGCGCCCACCCCTGCGCCTCCATCTCGCGCAGCTCGCGATGCGCGCCGGGGTGCATCGCCTCCAGCACCGCGGCGCCGTGGCCGTGCTGCGGGTCTGCGTGGTGGCGGGCCAGGTCGTCCAGGTTGCCGAGCACGGCGTCCATGTGCAGGCGGCTGCGGTTGCGGCGGTCGCGCACCGACTCCCAGAGCACCCCGCGGTTGGGGGCGAAGAGGATGGAGAGCACCACCAGCCCGGACAGGCAAAGCACGATGGTGGGGCCGGTGGGGAGATGCTCCGTCAGCGAGCTGAGCACCGCGCCGCTTACCCCCGCCATCGCTCCAAAGAGCCCGGCGACCGCCACCATCCTCCCCATGCGGTCCGTCCACTGCCGCGCCGCCGCGGCCGGCGCCACCACCATCGCGCTCATCAGCACCACGCCCACCGTCTGCAAGCCGATCACGATGGAGACGACCAGGAGCGTGGTCAGGATCACGTCCACCGCGCGCATGGGGAAGCCGAGCGATGCGCCGTAGTCGGGGTCGAAGGCGAGGAGCTTGAACTCCTTCCAGAAGAGCGCCGCCCCCAGCAGCGCCATCGCCCCCAGCCCGGAGATGAGCAGGACGTCGCGGTGGAGGAGAGTGGCGGCCTGGCCGAAGAGGAAGCGATCGAGCCCCGCCTGGCTCGCGTCGGGGCGCTTCTGCACGAAGGTGAGGAGCACCAGCCCGAACCCAAAGAAGACGGAGAGGACGATCCCGAGCGCGCTGTCTTCCTTGACGCGTGTGGCGCTCGTGATCTTCATCACCGCCAGCGTCCCCACCCACCCCGCCACCGCGGCCCCCGCCACCAGCACCGGCGTGGCCTTGCTCCCCGTGAGGAGGAAGGCGAGCGCGATGCCGGGGAGCGCCGCGTGCGAGATGGCGTCGCCCAGCAGGCTCTGCTTGCGCAGCACCGCAAAGGAGCCGAGCGCCCCGCTGGTGAGGCCGAGTGCCGCGGCGCCCAGGGCGACGGTGCGGAGGGTGTAGTCGGTGAAGAGATCCAAGGGACTGCTTAGTTCCCTGCCGTTTCAGTCGGCCGCGTGCAGCGACGCGCCCGCCGGCGAGCCGCCGTTGCGCGTCAGGAACGGCAGCCGGCCGCCGTAGGTCTGGCGCAGGTTCTCCTCCGTGAAGACCTCGCGCACCGGGCCGTCGGCGATGCGGCGCACGTTCAGGAGGAGGACCCAGTCGAAGTACTCCGGCACCGTTTCCAGGTCGTGGTGCACGACGACCACAGTCTTGCCGGCGCGGCGCAGCTCCTGGAGGACGGAGACGATGGCGCGCTCCGTCTTGGCGTCGACGCCCTGGAAGGGCTCGTCCATCAGGTAGAGCTCGGCGTCCTGCACCAGGGCGCGAGCAAGGAACACTCGCTGCTGCTGGCCGCCGGAGAGCTGCGAGATCTGGCGCTCGGCGAAGGCCTCCATGCCGACCTGGCGCAGGGCGTCCATGGCGCGCTCGCGCTCGCGCTTCCCCGGGCGGCGAAGCCAGCCGAGGGCGCCGTAGCGGCCCATCATCACCACGTCGAGCACGGAGGTGGGGAAGTCCCAGTCCACGCTGCCGCGCTGGGGGACGTACGCCACCATCCCGCGGGCCTGGCGGTACGGTCGGCCGTGGATGTGCACCTGGCCCGCGGCGGTCCGCACCAGCCCCAGGATCGCCTTGATCAGCGTGCTCTTGCCCGCGCCGTTGGGACCGACGATGGCCATCAGCACCCCCTGCGGCACCTCCAGGTCCACGTCCCACAGCACGGGCTTGTCTCGGTACGCCACCGTCAGGTCGTTGACCTCGATGGCGAGGGGCTTGG